>JAIORS010000216.1 GCA_021108005.1 Candidatus Aegiribacteria sp. | reverse complement strand
CGCACCCGCCATGAGCCGCGAAGACAAAACCGTTCTTCATCTATGATTCTCCTTTTGAATAGTATCTAAATCATGAATTGATTTATACCGTAACAGATGGTTAAGAGGTATCCTTTACGCTGGAAATACACAGCCTTCCATCGTTGAAAAGCACCCAGCGTACTTTGTCTCCGTCCTTAATATCCAGCCTGTCGATTATCTCCTTCGGAATGGTAATTCTTCTCCTGCTCTGCCTTATGGTTACAGAAGTCTCTCCGACATACGCGACATCATCCAGATCTATTTTCATGATTTCTCCCTTTCGCGCAAACATATATTGGTATCATGCCAATAGCAAAAGAAATGCTGAGTATTAATCTCAGGAACTCTACGATAATAATGCCGGATGATAATCTATACCTGCGATTCTCGCTTTCCCCGTGAGTAGCAAATAATGTAAGCCATTTGCGAACAGCATACCAGAGAACCCATAGTATAGCTTGACCTGCAGCGGTATGAGTGATATTCTAAGTAATACTACCGGGATTTACTTTTAAAAATAAGAATATTCAATAAATAGTAAGAGGAATCATGCCTGAAAAGCCTGCGCGCGAGGAACTGGAGCAGCGGATTCGGGAATTGGAGAATGCTGAATCCGAGAACAGGCATGAATTGGAGGCTCTGCGGGAAAGCGAAGCCATGTTCAGATTCCTTACCGAAAGCATGTCCGATATCATCTGGACTGTGGATATGGATTTCAATACCACCTATGTCAGTCCCTCAATCGAGAACGTATTGGGATTCACGCCCGAGGAAAGAAAGAATCAATCCCCTGAAGAAATGGTAACACCCGAGTCCTTAAAATCGATTAAAAAACTGTTGAATAAGGAATACATCAAGGATAAATTAAGATCGAAAGACCGGGAGCGCTCCATTACCGCCATGACTGAATATTACATGAAAAGCGGCGGCACCCTCTGGCTTGAGAATCATGTGAGATGGATACGTGATGAGAAGGGTAAAATTATCGGGATTCATGGTATTTCCAGGGATATCACCGCACGCAGGCAGGCCGAGAAAGCG
>JAIORS010000215.1 GCA_021108005.1 Candidatus Aegiribacteria sp. | reverse complement strand
AGCATGAGGTCATCGATAAACCAACTCGCCGGTGGTGATCCAACGGCTCTGTACTCCGGCGGAACCACCACATAAAACCCTCGCCGGGGGGAAACGATGCGTTTCTGCTTCTTCAGCCTCCGCAATGCGGTCTGAACTGCAACGAAAGAACGACCTGTATCAGACTCGGCCTGGGTGCAAGTGAAGGTGTAGCGGCCCTTTGACTGAAGCTGCTCAACCCAGAGTGACATGGCTGTTACCTGTTTCATCGATATTACTCCTTTTCCCGAATCTGCATTTCACTAGCAGAAACTAGCGGATTGTGCTAACTTCTGCAAGTGGAATGCTTAGGTAAGGCATGTGATTACAGTGTATCCTCAAGAACTGAATTGTTTCTATCGGTATTTGTGCGATTGTGTCCTTATTTTTCTGTGAATCGGCAAGTGGACCTTGATAGCTGTTCCTTTCTCTATTTCACTGTATACATGAATGAATCCATTATGCTGTCTTACGATTCCGCACACCGTTGAGAGTCCGAGACCGGTACCTTCGCCAACTTTCGATATTTTCGATAATCGGGGCTGTTTGCTGTATACTGCGGGTCTGCCTGACAGAGAAGATGCTTACAACTGGAGATTCGATATATCACCGGGCGGGATTATGGTTGTTCCTGAGGATCCGGAATTTTACCCTTTGCTTTACATCATTAATCAAAAGAGTACCACCCACTGAACAACTTCGCCTGAATTCGTCTGATGGATGAAAAATAAGACAAGGATGGGAACCCAAAGAAGACTGCCCTTCCAGAATTCCATAACCTGTTGAAATACATCTTAGTAGCCTGATAAAGGATCTTCCCGCACAGTCTCTGTCACGTCAGAATCAGATTTGGTGCCGGTGTGAATGTCGCTGGACACACTTTCCTATTGCTAACCCGCAAATTACCAAATTAGGATAAAAATTATTAAGATATAGGGAACTGGATATGGAGGGAGCCGCGATCATGGGAAGAAATCAAACAGAATGACCTCTATCCTGGTTCTTGCAGTACTCTTCGCAACTGATACTGCCGGGCCTGACAGTACTTCAAGGGATTCAACTCTCACATCGCAAAGGCTTGAAACCATCGCCTACTCCGCTGACTCTCTGGTCTTCTATCCTGATAACAGTGATCTGATGCTAATAGGATCCGCAACTCTTGATTACCAGGACATGACACTGAAATCGGATACCGTGGAATACTCCGCCGATGATGAGATCATCACCGCCAGAGGTGAATCCGAACTTTTCGACCGAGGCGAGTCAATAACAGGGAATGGGATGATATACAGTATTCCCTCGCGAAAAGGACGTATACTGGAAGCGGCTTCGAAATACGATTTCGGATTCTATACAGGTGCCACGATAACAAGGGTCGGCCCAAACGAATTCAATATTGTCGATGCCAGATTCACAACGTGCGATGATGACACTGTTCACTACCATTTCTATTGCCCTGTCATGAAGGTTTTCCCCGATGACAAGGCTGTTGCCAGGCCCGTTTACCTTTACGTTGAAAACACTCCTGTTTTCTACTTCCCATACTGGGTGTTCCCGATAAGACGCGGGCGCCAGTCCGGTTTCACGATGCCTAAATTCGGCCAGACCAGCAGGGACGGCAGGTTTCTCAGAGAGCTGGGATATTATTTCGCTTTCTCCGATTACACTGATCTCTGGATACACGGCGACATCATGGAGAAAACCAGGTTCGTACTCGCGGCGGATGAAAGACACAGGATAAGGTACATATGCAATGGAAACCTGCGAACCGAGTGGAGAAGGGAATTTCAAACCCACCGCGACAGATGGATGGCTTTCGGCAACCATCTGCATGATTTCCCGGATGGAACTACCGTGAGGGTTCAGGGTGAGTTCCTTAGTGACAATTCCTATCTTGAAGAAACGCAGCAGAACCCAGAGGATCGTATGACAGGAGAATTACATTCCTGGGTAAGTGTGAACAGGTACTTCGGCAGAATGAGCTTCCAGGCTGTGATGGACAGAACAAGCTACCTGAACACCGATCCGGACACTATCCCTGGTGAGCTTGAGTCCGTTCAGGAAATGCCTGACGTACGGCTTTCACTCCCATCCTCTCCCCTTTTCAGATCACCTTCAGACCCTTCACTTATCCGTCCGTGGCACTCTATATATTGGAATGTAAGCGCGCATTACCTCTCAAGGGATAGAAGGATGGAAGAGTCAAGAGCCACAAACAGCGCTCTGAAGCTAACCTCCGGGCTGACAGGATCCAGCAGGTTATGGGGGTGGCTTTCGCTCGCACCCTCGATCCGCGGTACCGGAACCATATATGACAGGGACAGGAACAACAATAATCTCCCATGGTGGCTTCAGGGATCCGCCAGCCTGTCGATCTCAACGAACATTTACGGTATCTTCTCTACCAGGCTTTTCGGCCTTAACGCACTCAGACATACGATCACCCCCGGCATTTCCCTGCAGTGGGCTCCCGACAGGTACCTGAATGGCAGCGGTATTATGAATTCCGACTCAGCAGCATACGAATACTACTATTTCTCTGATTTTAGCCTCCCCTCAGCCAGACGAACCATTTCGTTTTCCCTAATGAACACGCTTGAAGGTAAAATGTCAGATCGTAACAGGATTACCCGCTTCGATATAGCATCGCTGAGTCTTTCTACGTCCGCAAATCTGGAAGACGAAGAGCATCCTTTTTCACCCCTTTCAGCAAACCTTGATATATCACCCTTATCACAATTCAGCGTAACCGGAAATGGAAGCTGGGATCTGTACGAAAACGAACTCACCAACCTGTCTGTATCCTCAAGCCTGCGACTGTCCGGATACGACAGAACCCTTCTTCCCGATTCAGGTACTACAAGGCTTGGAATGCCTCTAAGAATCGTACTCAGCCATTACTACAAACATGGTCTTAATGATACGGAGAACATCAGCAAATTCCGACTCTCCGCCTCACTTGACCTGACTCCCGGCTGGTCGATTGAATACAATGCCTATTACGATGTGATGAACGAAAACTTCATCAACCAGAGTTATACCCTCAGACGCAACCTCCATTGCTGGGAAGCTATATTCGTGAGACATATATCCGATGTGGATAGCGGTTTCTACTTCAAAATCAATATCGTAGATCTTCCCGATATAAAAATTGAACAGCATGTAAGTAACTTCTAGCTTTAACCATATATCGTGTATAATATTACATTCAATGTGTATTATAAATCTATATTTCCATTCCTGATGTTCATCAATCATCGATATAGCTTCAAATTTTGATTCTTTATAAATATTTTAAGGGGTTGACATTGAATTTTCCACCTTATAGCTTTAAGTAACAGCAAATGGGAGGGGGTGAACAAGTGACTAAAAAAGATCTCGTAACACACGTTGCCGAAAATGCAGATATCACCAAGAAGCAGGCAGGCATCGCGGTAGATGCCGTACTTGATGGAATCAAAAACACATTAAGTAGGGGCAATAAAGTCAGCCTTGTCGGTTTCGGAACTTTTTCCGTAAAACACCGCAAGAGCAGAACTGGTGTAAACCCGCACACCAAAAAGAAGATGACCTATCCAGCAAAGAGTGTACCAAAATTCAAGGCCGGAAAAGGCCTGAAGGACGCTGTTCTTTAGGAAATCATCATTTCCCGGGAGGCGGTTCATTCCCGCCTCCCACTTTTACAGATAAAGTATTATGCCACTTAATCTTTCTGTAGTAATTACATCGTTCAACAGTGCATTGACACTTGCAGATACTATCGAATCTCTGCTGAAGTTAGATGTTACTGAAGCTCCAAGCGAAATAATTGTAGTCGATAACGCGTCATCGGATCGGTCAGCTTGCATCGCTGAAAGTTACGATATGATAAAATTGCTGCGTTCTTCAGAAAACCGGGGCCTTGCCACTGCAAACAACATGGGCGCCGCTGAAGCTTCTGGAAACAGTATCCTGTTTCTTAATCCGGATACCGTGATACTACCCGGAGCACTTCATTCTCTCATGAAGTTCGAGGAAAAACATCCTGAAGCAGCCCTTCTAGGCCCCGCGATGGTCGATTCCAATGGCATTATCCAGTCCACCGCGCGAACCTGGCCTACACTACTTGATATCGCTCTTAGAAGAACATTCCTGGGAAAGCTGCCCGGATCTGAACGTCGCCTTCAAAAACACCTCAATCCTGTTGACACGGATCACCCGGCCATGGTAGACTGGATCGTTGGCGCCGCAATGTGGCTTACACCCGCTGGTAGGGAAAAGATCGGTTTCATGTCCGAAAAATACTTCCTCTATTTTGAAGATGTGCAATGGTGCATTCGAGCAAATAAAGCGGGAATGGCTGTCTGGTACGTACCGGAGGCAGTTATCAGGCATGACAGCAGAAGAGCAAGTGCTGGAGGATCTGTTAAAGCTCTATGGTACCATTTGAAAAGTATGGTAAGATTTTTCAGTGAATATCCCTGTGCCATTACAGGAAAATGCGGTACTTCTCGCACAAAGGAAGGACGATTCCCGAGTTGAGAAAAGAAGGAATTACCCCCGCTTCCTTTCTTCTCCCCCTGGGAGATTTCATCCTCATTGTAGGCGTTTATATCCTCGGCTACTGGCTTCGTCATTTTGCTCTTTCTGATCTCCTGGAACAGTTATTCGGAATCCCTAACGATTTCAGGCTCGGGCTCTGGAACTACATAATATCAGGTTCCGTTATGGCCTGCGTAGAACTGATGATGTTCAGGGCTTTCAGGGTTTACAGAAAAGAATTCGGCATAGCATCGGTAGAGGAACTGTCCTGGATTCTTCGAGTATCTTTCATTGCGGTTGTTGTAACCTTTGCTTTTACATTTGCCTCAAGGCAGCTGATGTTCTCAAGATTCATTCTTATCTTCGCTTTTCCAACCACATCCATAGCGATTTATGCATGGCATGGCTTGTTCCACAGATTCTTCAAATGGTTCACCCTTAAGTCAGGCAAAGGAATAAAGGTTGTTTTCTACGGATATAACAACTACGCGAATGAACTCAAGGAATACATGCAGAAAAAGGTATCCATTCCTTATGTAACCGAAGGTTTCATAACAACCGGTTGCGCCGGAAAAGATACGCAGAATAACCTTTTCAGTTTTGATTCGGATTCAGCCATGTTCAACTGGATGCATGAGAATAACATCAGTGAACTGATAATTACCGATCCCGATATTTCCAGAGAAGATACTGCCAGGCTCATTTACAACTGTGAACAGGAGGATATCTCCTACAAACTGATCGCTGATGTCTCCGATCTTGTTACAAGTACAACAAGGGTGACCTACCTGGATGGAATAACAATGATAGAATCTGTCCCTCCTCCCCTGAGCGGCAGCAGCATCGTACTGAAAAGGATATTTGATCTGTTGCTGGCTGTACCAGTGGTGATACTTCTTATGCCTCTTGGTATTCTGATAGCCATTGCGATAGTAATAGATTCAGGATTTCCAGTTTTCTATAGTCAGACACGGCTTGGCAGGGAGCAGAAAAAATTCAGATTATTGAAATTCAGATCAATGAAAGTTGGGACCGATCTAAAGAAAGAGGATCTCCTGCCCGTAGATAACCATGAACTTCTCTCCAAACTCAAAAAGGACCCCCGCATTACCCGTGTGGGACGGTTTATCCGTAAGTTCAGTCTGGATGAACTGCCTCAGCTTTTTAACGTACTTTCAGGAAGCATGAGCCTTGTAGGTCCGCGCCCGCATATTCCCGAAGAGGTTAAGAGATACTCCGTCAAACACTTCAAAAAACTTGAGGTTCTCCCCGGAATGACCGGAGTCTGCCAGGTTTCCGGTAGAAACGATCTTAAGTACAGGGAAATGGTGAAGCTTGATCTCTATTACGTTGATAACTGGTCGATATGGATGGACCTTTCCATACTGATCATGACCATTCCGGCAATTCTTCTGCGAAAAGGCGCCTACTGATCTCAATGAACGCTGTGCACCGCATCTGAAACAAGTCTCCTTACAGCTCCAGAAACCATTTCAGGAGTTACCGAATCAAGAGAGTTGTGATCCGATGCCATCATTATCTCACTTTTCACATCCCATGGGTACCATTTAGGAAGAGATGGATCGAATGGAAGATACATTCCCACCACTGGAATCCCGTACGAAGCGGCCAGATGAATTACCGATGTGTCGGGGCTTACCAGCATTGAAACACTTCGAATGATGGCTGCCAGATGAAGAATGCCCGGTGTTACAGGTGAAATGATTGAACCCGGTTCGCTCCTGCAGACTGCTTCGGCTGAACTCGAATCCTGAGGTGAATAAAGAATGAGAGGTTTCAGCCCCAGTTCCATGATACAGCTGCATACTCGAGCGTATCTCTCCACCCCCCATCGGCGATTCTCTCCCCCCGCTGAAATATTGACCGCCACGCAGTTTTCCGGTAACGTGGCTGAACGATTCCAGAAGTCTTCAGCAAAGCCGGTCTCTTCTGCGGAAAGGGTTACTTCACGATGCATTGAAACGGTTTCAATCCGCTTTCCCAATCCAGACAGCAATCCCGAGAAGGCATCCATGATATGGCCATCCTGGGGAGCTTTCACCCTGACGTTGAAGGGCAGCCTGTTTTCACGGTCAATATGCAGTTTCCATTCTGCGCCCGAAAACAACGCATATACGAATGAGGTTGTGGAATCGTGCATGTGCATGTCGACTATAGCGTCAGGGCTGAAGTTCCGGGCTTCAAGAAGTGACGAAACAAACCCACCTGGATCCTTCCTGTATGTAATAACGTCCAGACCTTTTTCGTATTTAAGGATGATCCTGTTGGATTCCGAAGCTACTATTCCTGTTCTGATACCGGGGTAGAGGCTCCTGATCCTTCGAATCAGGGGCAGAGTCATTATCATGTCCCCAATCCTGTCCTGCCTCATTATGAGTATACTGTCAACGGTCTCATCAACTGGCAGGGATGAAGGCACGTTACCCGATGATACTCCCGGAGCAATTGCCCGAAAAAGAATTCTCCTGCTCAGTACTTCCAGTTTTTTCAGTATACCGGACATCATATGACATCAATTGCAGCTGTGCGTCTCACAAGCCTTTCAACTGCCTTCTCCACATCTTTTACCGTAATGTTCTCCACTTTTTCAGGATCCATCAGCACTTCGTTCTCAACCCTCCATGGATACCACAACGGCAAATGCGATTCGTTCGGACAATACATTCCCACAACAGGAATTCCAAAGGACGCGGCAATATGAACCAGTCCTGTATCCGGTGTTACAAACAGGGCAAGATCCCTTATCAGAGCAGCAGCATGAAGTATAGTCGGACACTCGGGCGCGACCAGAGTGCCCGATCGCGATTCAGCTATAGCCAGGGCCCTCCTCCGCTCGGGCGGGATCGACATCAAGAGAGGAGTCTTCCCGCGGGAGATCAGACTTCCGCACAATGCCGCGGTTTTTTCATCAGTCCATCGATGACGCGAATCCCTTGCCGAAATATTTATCCCCACGCAATTCCCACGAAACCTGAGCCCGGTTTCTCTCCAGAAAGCGCAGACAAACTCCGTTTCCTCGACGGACAATACTGGCTCCCTTTCAAGTTCTGAATCATCAATTTTTTTCCCAAGTCCTTCGAGGAGAATGGACATCAATTTCGCTATGTAATGCCTTCCCTCAGGAATGGGAACTCGAACGGAAAATGGCAACTTATTGTCTCTGTTTGATGCGGACAACCTCCAGGCCGCGCCCGACACCAGTCCGTAAATAAACGATGTAGTTGAATCGTAGTGCATTCTTGTATCTACTATCACATCGGGGTTGAAACGCCGCGCCAGGGCCAGGCTCCTGATATAGGTTATTGGTTCGCTGTCGTATAGAATAGTATGAAATCCCTTTTCATGCTTAAGAAGGGGAAGGTTGCGCCGCGAGACAACAATGCCCGTTTCAGCCTCAGGAAAAAGCTCTCGTACTTTCCTGAAAAAAGGAAGACATACCATCATATCACCAATAGCGTCCCATCTCATCAGAAGTATTCGCTTCAGTTTTACATTGACCGGTATTCTCTCAAGTACCCTGTCCGGTTGGAAACGGACGAGAACGTGTTTCGTAAGTGCTATTCTTCCTGCGGCTTCTACCCTTTTTAACATTCCCGGCTCTTTCAATAGATGCGATAATCCTTCCAATTCTTTATGATACCGGTTCTGAATATAACAGATGAGTGAAGCGGTTATAATTGGTGTGCCAACATGCCGCTTTTTTATAGTAGTACAAAATAAGAAATGTTGAGCATAGTCTGTATATATTGTGGTAGTGAAATTTACGGGTTTGTTCGATTTCTGGCAACGAAAATGCTTGTGAAAAAAGTAACAATCAAATTCGAAACTGATAAAAGGAGATTATCATGGCTGTAAAACATATCAAAGGTAACGAAATCGAAGATGCCGCTTCATCAAAGGATAAAATATCTCTGATCGACTTCAGCGCTTCGTGGTGTGGTCCCTGTAAAATGCTGGATCCCGTTCTCAACAAAGTATCGGATGAGCTCGATAATAAGGTCGGGTTCTATCACATAGACGTTGACGAAAGTCCTTCCGCATCCTCGCAATTCGGTATCCGCGGAGTTCCCACCATGATAGTATTCCACGATGGACAGGAAATCGACAGAATGGTTGGTTTCCGGGACCGGAACGCGCTTCAGAAGCAGCTGGAAGATCTTGCCGACTCAAAACTGGTTTAGCAGATATGGATCTGAAAACCGGACTCGTGGGATCCAGTTCCTCCGAGAATCGTGAACTCGATCTTGTCATTGCCGGTGGTGGTCCCGCCGCCCTTTCCGCCGCCCTTTATGCCGCGAGATACGATATTGAGCATATCGTTCTTGAAAGCTACCAGCCGGGAGGACAGGCAGCCCTGACAGCTCTGATAGAGAATTACCCGGGTATAAAGACAATAAGCGGAGGCGACCTTGTTGCGGCCATGAAGAAACAGGCTGAAAGCTGGGGCGGTGTTTTCGAATCAGCTTCGGTAATATCTGCCGTTCCAATTAATGACAGAATTGAGATAAAGGCCGATTCATCCATCTATTCCGTAAAACATCTCATAATAGCCACCGGTGCCGCACCCGCGAAGCTCGGAGTACCCGGCGAGGATAAATTCTACGGAAGGGGAGTCAGCTACTGCGCAACCTGTGACGCGCCTTTTTTCAGGAATTCTCATGTACTCGTTGTCGGTGGCGGTGACAGCGCGGTAAAGGAAGCTCTCCATCTTTCCGAATTCGTCTCTGAGCTAACCCTTGTTCACAGGAGGGACAAGTTCCGGGCAGAACCCTACCTCGCGGAAAAACTCCTCTCTCGCGGGAACTGCAACGTTCTATGGAATACAACGCTGAAGGAGATAAAAGGAGACGATGGTGTTGAAAGTGTAATTCTGAATACCACGGACGGTGAAAGGGAGCTGAAGCTTGACGGTGTATTCATGTACGTCGGGCGGAAACCGGCCACGGAACCTTTTGTAGACCTTGTTGAACTGAACGATAACGGAACAATCAGAACCCGCGATATCGTTCACACATCAAATAGGAACGTCTTCGCTGCGGGAGATGTAACAGATAACGGACTGCGGCAGATAGTCACCGCTGTTTCCGACGGCGCAAGAGCCGCTTCAGCGGTATTTGAGATGCTGCAGTAGTAATGGGGATGAAGAACAATGGCTTTACTATCGGATAATGATGCAGGTGAAGTAAGAAAGATATTCGGCGCCCTTGTAAGCGATGTACATGTAAGAGTGTACACTCAGAAACTGGAATGCCCGACGTGCCAGGACACTGAAAATATACTCAAGGAACTTGACGAATTATCGGAAAAGCTGAAAATCTCCTTTCTGAACTCCCTCGACAACCGGGAAGAGGCTGAGAAAGACGGTGTTGATAAAGCCCCCGCTATAATCGTCTCAGATGGAACCAATTCAAGGGTTAAATTCTACGGAACCCCTTCAGGATACGAATTCAGCTCCCTCCTGACCACTATAATCGATACCGGGGGATCGGAAGAACCGCTCACGGAGGATACCATGCAGTTCCTGAAAGAACTGGAAGATGATCTCAACATGCAGGTCTTCGTTACTCCCACATGTCCCCATTGTCCTTCTGCGGCTGTTCTTGCAAGCAGAATGGCACGTTACAGTGATAAAGTAAAATCGGAAGTGATAGAAGCCAACGAATTCCCCGAACTGTCAACGAAGTTCAGGGTGCAGGGCGTTCCGAGAACTGTGATAAACGGCAAATTCTACGCTGAAGGCTCTCTGCCCGAATCCATGATGATACAGGCATTGAAGAAGGGGCTTGAGGCTGATCCATCAGAAGAAACCAATCTCATGGACTACCTTCAGAACGACTGAGTCTTATATTCACTTCGTTGCTGCGGCTTTCTTTATATGGAATACCGCAGCACTCCATTCAATCAAAGGCAGGTCACCATCGGTACTTTTCTGTTCGCTGCAGTGCTGTTCTCAGCACCTTTGGAGTTCCCAATGGAAGCTACCGGTGTACTTGAAGCCTGCAGTTTCTTCAACCAGAACGTAGAACACTTCATATACGGTAACATCGAAGCAGATATCAGAATACTGCGAATAGGTTCATTCTCATGGCAGCTGGGTCTCGCGATGGAAACCTATATGGGAGAGAACTGGAACAGCCCCGAAATGAAGTTCAACATCTACGGCGGCCACTGGAATGTAAAAACGCAGTTCGAGTATCAGATGGATCCTGTTCTCCTGAGGATATATACGGATCATGAGTGTTTTCATAATATAGATATGGCAGATACCCTTTCGGAGTACATGAACAACATTAAACTCGGAGTCGTCCTCGATGAACCTGCTCCGGAATTCAGCGACCATCCGGCTTTCCTGCCCGCGGGACTGCCCGACGGCTGGTTCTCAATCGGGTTCTACCGCCCCCGAAACGATACGTTCCAGAAGGGACACGATTTCAACTGGTCGATGCATGGAATGCTCGATTTCGAAGGTGCCGTATGGCATTCATGGCTTTCAGGGCTGAGATACAGGGCGGATCTCTACTTCCATGACGATGGCGCAAGTTCATCAAGACACAGTGGTGAAATCTACTTCGCCTACCAGGCACCCGCCGGAACCTTTGAAACTCATGTCACACACTACTTCAGCGATACACAGCCATTTCGATCACTCGACGGTGAAACTTACTGGGGAATCCGGTTCGTCTGGTAGCAGGATTACAGAACAGTCGGACCGATAACCATCGGTGGAACGCTTAACTGCCCCTTCCGCTCAGGGGTACCGAGTTTCTCAATTTTTGAAAAAAGATCCAGCGGCTTCCAGTTCCATCTAAAATCCTTCAAGGGGTGTACGATCTTTCCATTCTCAACCAGAAATACACCATCGCGGGTCATCCCGGTAAGACTCAGTTCCTTCTGGTCAACGAACCTTATGTACCAGAATCTCCTGAAAAGAAGAGCCTTCCCCGGAGTGCTGCGAATAAGATCCTCCGTTGATCCTGAACCTCCGCCAATTGCAAGTGTCTCCGGGATAAAGAGGGGTTCGCGACCGGTTTCACTCGCCCAGTATCTCGTACAGGGCTGATTTACCAGCCTTCCGCAGTCGATCCACACCACATCCTTTGAGGCAAGACCCTCTTCGTTGAAAGGAATGCCTTTCAGAAAACCGTTAACCTCGCTGCTCATTGTAAAATTATCACCGGTGACCGACTTATCCTGTCTGCCTGAAAATACAGTCAGCCCTTCATCTGCAGGTCTGGCATTCATGTGCCAGGCAATGTAAGGAATAAAGTTAGAAACGGCCTGGGGTTCGAATATCAGCCTGTACTCTCCAGGTTCAAGCTCCCTCTGATTCTCATCGGCTTCAACTTCAGCCGCCACTTCACTTATCGCTTCATCCACTGCCAGATCCTTCCAGGCTTCCGCGCTAATCACCCTGAAACTGGATGGTTTGCCCCGATCGATTGTAAGCCTCATGAAAGCTTCGGTTGATCTGTGATGAGCAAGATTGCCCGTTGATGTTCCCATGGCAGTATTCGAATAAGTCATGCCGACAAGACCAGCGGCTTCCATTCCGTGCATCCTCGCAGTGACGATTGCCTTGCCCGCGGCTTCTGTTCGCCCCTGGGGGTTGGCTTCAGCGGTGACTCTATCCCAGGATTCAATCATTGGATATACCTGTCCAGCGTTAACGGGCGACATGTACTCAGGGTCAGGAGAAGCGGTTTTAAGCATCTCCATCGCTTTGTCAAGGATTTCTGGAATGGCATCGACATCGATCCTGTGCGTTGAGTAAACGGTTTTTCTCTCTCCATCACCCAGAGTTATCCGGAGTTTTCTCTCGAATGTATCCATGTTCTGTGTGATTCTGTTCTGACCGAACCTTACAGCTGCAACCCTTTCTTCAGTTAAAGTGGCAACCACGTCGGGAACCGAAGCCTTTTCAAGGACCGCCTCAATTACTTCCAGAAGTTCTTCCCTGGTCATTCCGCGCCCCTTCCCACTTCAATATTCCTGAACCTTGACGTGCTCGCTCCGTGGGTCATCCTGGCACCCTGCACGGGTTCTCCCTTTCCGCAGGTGAGAAGCCCCATGGTTCTGAAGAATCTCTTATCGGAGATACCGTCACAGGATCCCCAGAAATCCCTGGTCTTCGATCTGTAAATAACCTTTTTCAGCGGTTGCACTTTTTTACCATTTCTTATCTCCCAGAACATGTCTCCTCCGAACTGGAAGTTTATCCTTCTCTGATCGATGCTGAAAGAACCACGCCCCTCGATATAAACACCTTTTTCGACTTCGGAAATAAGATCGTCAGGCGTAAGTTGCTCTTCCCCTGGTTCCAGGTAGAAATTTGGCTGCCTGTTTATAGGGAAGCTGGCAAAATCCTGAGCCCTGCAGCACCCGGTGCTGTGCTTTCTGTTAACAAGAAGAGCGGTTTCTCTTACAGAACCGAACTGCTGGAAAATCCCATCCTTGATCGTATACCATTTCTGTCCGGGCACGCCATCATCATCCCAACCCCAGCTCGCGACTCCGTAGGGCATCGTGTTATCCGCTATGAAATTGACAATTTCTGATCCGTATTTCAGTTTTTCCTGGTCATCTATATTCAGAAAGGTGCGTCCGGCCATGCTGGCTTCCCATCCCAATACTCTGTCACTTTCAGTGGGATGCCCCACCGATTCATGCATCGTCAGGCTTAGATGAGTCCCGTCCAGAACAAGATCCATCACACCTGAGGAGCCTTCGGGAGCCTTGACCTTCATTATGGCTTCCTCCCTGGCTTTTTCGGCCCAGAAGATCAAATCAGCCTCTTCCACCCACTCCCATCCGGCTATCCTGGCGCCTTCCTGAAAACCTCTGCTCTGCATGTCATCGTCCAGAACCGCGTACGCCGTGATATCAGGCATTGTAAAAACCGCCCTCAGTATTGCTGAAAGCCCTTCTTCTCCTCTCGAATCTAAGACGGCTCAAGCTCATATTGATAAGCGGAGATGTGTGCATAATGTCAGCGGCCCTGGCAAGAAGATCAAGTTTTTCGCTTCGCGGAATTTCAAAGGGATTTCTCTGGCAGGGTCCTTCGTAATGACCTATGGCAGGTGTTTCCTGGGAAAGGCTCACCGACCCTGCCATCACTCCGGCTCCAGCTTTTGCTATCTCGACAGCCCGATCAACCGTACTTTCAACTACATCCGAATCAAAACAGCTGCAGGAAGCAAACCCCCAGCATCCCTTAAAAAGAACCCTTACTCCTACTCCCCGACCTTCCTGAAGCTCCGCTTCGGCCAATCTTTGCTTTCTGAAAGTCAGATTCTCAAGGTCGGTATTCTCAACCCTTGCATCACCGTAATCAACTCCTCGATTGTGAAGCTGTCCGACTACCCTCTCAGCAAGACCTTTCATATCTTTAATCATGGGATATTTCCTTCCGTGTGGCTGCCTGCATCCGAGCCAGCTTTGGAATGGCTGTCAGCTTTTTCCAGAACTCTCGTCATTTGCATATTGTATCCTTTTTTCGAGCCAAGCCGCTTATTGATCACGATAGCTGCAACAATCCCCGCAAGCAAACCTGCGGCGGCGCCCAGAGCTCTCTGTGAATCACTGCCGTTCATCATCAAAAGGTACCCTGTAAACAGAAGAAACACAGGAACAAGAAAAGTCGATGCGATAATTGCAAGTGACGCTGATGACTTGAGTTCCAGCTCCACAAGGTCGCCCGGAGCAGCCCCAGCGTTGTTGTACACCCAGAAATCCGCACCAGTACCTCCGGACAGGGACAGGCAGGCATGCCTTGCTTCGCAGGTATCGCATTCAGTTCCGTCAGCAGGACAGACAAGAGCTTTCTCCTCCTTTATTTCACGAACAAGTCCTTTTCTTGTCATATCGCTCCAGATTCACGACGTTCTTACAGTGATATACGGAATATCACAGACAGTTGTCAGAAGTTAACTTATCGGAATATGATACTGTTTGTAATATTATTATGCAACGCACTTCAGAATGATGTCGCCGGTATTCACAATGCAGGAGTAAACATGCAATTCGCAACTCTGATTCTTTCCATCCTCCTTATGGCAGCCAATAACGATTTCGAGGGTTCCCTTTGCATAAGGGATTTTGACTCAGCACTTGAATCCGCGGGAAATTCCGATTCCCTGAAGGCGGTTATTTTTCGCGAAACAGGGAATTATTCAATGGCTGTAATGCTTTTTGAAAAAGCCTTCGAGGAGAATCCCTCTGCAGGGTTGTTCTCCGCGCTGTGGGAATCCATAGCTTCATCCACGGAATACTATTCATCTATGCCGGCAGGCTGTCTGAGGGAGCAGATTGAAGAATGGGGTGATGTTCTTTCATGGAGACCGGATAACCTTGTTTCCCTTATTGAAACCTCCAGTGCCCTGGAGGACAAACTGCTGACAGACAGCCTTGTACAGGTTCTGGTTGAAAGCTTTCCGGAATCTCTCGAAGCCTCGGAAGTAATAGGATGGGAATTTTACGACAGTCTTTACCCGGTTTGGTACGATGATTCAGCCAGGATAGCAGTGCTTGATGAATTCTTATATAAATGGGGGGCGAAATCAGACCTGTGGCGAAGCAGAGCCTGGCAGTACAGGCTTTCCGCGATTATTGAAACAGCGGATTCCTTAAACTGGGAAAGCTGCTTCAATGAATGGCTTGCAACCTGTCCTGATGATCCGCAGGTGTACCTGAGCGGTTCTGCTCTTTACATAGACAGAGACTCATCATGGTCTGAAGCACTGGATATGGCGAATAAGGGTCTCGATCTTGTCGGTGAAGGCTTTACACCCGCAGGAATCCCTGCCGAAGAATGGCAGCTGACAGGTCCCGCCCTTGAATCCGGGCTTCAATTCAGAAAACTCTTCGCTACGACCGGGTCGGGCCTAAATTCCGAAGCCCTCGCCGAGCTGACTGCGGTCATATCCGATACCGATTTCAATATGGACGATTACCACACCGAAGCTTCCCTGTACTGGCTCGAAGGAACGCTGCACCTTACGAATGAGGATACAGTACAGGCGATGAGCAGTTTCGCGGAATCGGCTGTATTGGGTGAAGTAAAGAACCGCTGGAGCGATGATGCGGTTCAAGCCCTGAACAGCCTTCTTCCTCCCGATACAAGCCCTGTGCAGTGGGCAAGGGAATACAGGGAATACGAAGGACCTGTTTTTAAGGATGCAACCCGTCTGCTGGGTTCCGACAGCCTGCTGTCCGGAAGCAGAGTCTCCTGGTGTGACTGGAACTCTGACGGCTTTCCCGATCTTTTCGCGGGGCATTCCCTTTTTCAGAATACCGGAGGTTCATCGTTCATAAACGTCACGTCCGAATCGGGGCTGGATTCATGTAGGGGCAACGGCGGAATATGGGGAGATTTAAACAGGGATGGTCTGCCGGATCTTGTAACCTCCGGAAACCCGATTCAGGTTTTCGTAAACAGAAACGGAATCCTTGAAGATGTAACGGAAAACATCGGTATCAGCAAAACGGAATCAAGTATTGAAGGGGTTGCCCTGCTTGACTGGAATGCCGATGGCTGGCTGGACCTGTATCTCGCCAGCTACGAAGGACCCGGCAGTCTGGGTTCGGGAACAGCCGATGCTTTTTATCTGGGGAGTGAAGATGGTTTCACAGAGGCGGGTGAAAGCGCAGGAATGGTACCGTTTCTTGGAGAACATCTCTGCGGAAGGGGCGTGAGCCCCTGCGATTTCGATCTCGACGGGGACATGGACATATTCGTATCGAATTACAGGCTTCAGGAAAATATCTTATGGGAAAACGAAGAAGGGACAGCTGTCAATTCCGCACTTCGAAGGGGCATTGCGGGAACAGATATTGATGGCTGGTGGGGACATACAATAGGAAGCTCCTGGGGCGATTATGACAATGACGGAGACTGGGACCTGTTCTCGGCCAACCTTGCCCATCCAAGGTACATCCCCTTCTCGGACAGAAGCATGCTCCTGCGGAACACCGATGGCAGTTTCAATGACGTAAGGATCATATCCGGAATAAAATTTGAGGAAACTCATTCTAATCCTGTCTGGGGGGATTTCAACAACGATGGCTGGCTGGATCTATTTATTACTTCAGTATATCCGGACAGAAGGAGTTTTCTGTATATGAACCTTGGAAACGGAAAATTCAAGGACGTAACCTGGCTTTCGGGGGCCAGGATTTTCAATGGCTGGGGTGCTGCAGCGGCTGATTACAATCTTGATGGAAAGCTTGATCTTGCAGTGGGCTCCGGTGACGGGCTCACGCTTCTGAAGAATATATCCACAGGCGGAAACTGGATACTCGTGAATGTTGATCCTCCCGAAGGAGTTAATCCATCCGGAACAGGCTGCTCTGTAATACTTGAACAGGACGGTACAACAATGATGCGTCAGATCGAAGGGGGAAGCGGAACAACAAGCCAGAACAGCGGAATACTGCATTTCGGTCTGCCTTCGAACCTTCCCTGCATCATCAGACTCTTCGTGCCGGGCAATACGGCTGCTCTGACTGAAACCACCGGGCTTCCCGAATCACTTGTTCATCTTCGGGTGAGATCTGCAAAGCCGACTGCATACAAAGGGATGAAATGAGTTCCTTATATATATTTTGTTGTCCAATCTATTGAGTTATTCGCCATCTACCCGGCAGTCCGTACAAGAGACCGATCAGATAGATCTTCTTTCTCTAATAAGATCAACGTTAATGCTTATGGCTTCTCTATCTTCAGCAGTTAAGTTTGGATAAGCTTTTACTTTATTGTAAATATCAAGGCTTTCTTGAGGCTTCCCGATTTCATACAAAAAAACAGCTTTATGCATTAGAGCGAAAAAGGCATTTGTTTTATTCTCAATATCAATTGCCCTGTCAAAGAATGAAACTGCTTCCTCAATTTTGTTTAGTTTCTTTTCGCACTGAGCAATATTCACCAGGACAATTACCCTTTCTTGATCGTCAATTTTATAGGCAAGTATATTGTTTAAGTAATCAATTGCTTTTTGGTATTCCTTATTTTTAGACGCCTTTACTACTTTTTTCCACTCTTTCCTTTTCATTTCTGATTCCTTATTGGTTTTGCTGTTAAAATAGCCTGGATTCATATGATAGATACTATTAGCGAATATTTAAGCCCTTATATCATTTATTTCTATATTTATCTAATAGAGCTAATTAGCAGTCGCAATAGAAGTATAGGGATAATGGATTATCCGCCGTTTCTAAAGAATCATACGAAACAGCATATTCGAGCCAGTATTCCCCGATTTCTTAACCTGAAATTGACCATACCACCCGAAAACCCCACAGTCAAACGTTTTTGCAGGCAGATGTGTACCGGAGACTCGGTATCAGGATGTACGTCCCCAGTGAAGCCGGATTTGTGAATTGTTATCCAACCTATATTTCGTGAACGTCATCCTGCCATGGGACTGATATTCGCGAATGCAAAAGCGGAATCCTCTTTTGCTGTTAAGTCAAGAGTAAAGATTTGACCCCTATCTCAAAAAACCTGGTTGACAAAGATAATTTCAAAGTTAGATTAGTCTAATAGAATAAGATATACCTAAACTTATAAGAATACTCTAATCCCCCCCGCGGAATGAAAGGAAAAAGATGAAAAGGTTTCTGATTTTAGTAATACTGTGCTTCGCTGCTTCTTCGATGGCTCTGGAACTTGAGGCACCCGAGATAGGCGGCAGTATCCTGATCGATTATCTGAGCATGTCGCAGGATTCCAGTTACAATCAATCGGGGATGTTCCTGGCAGCTTCAAATCGTTTCAGTGTGCGGAAAGCAACAATTGAACTATCAGGCACTGCAGGTGAATTAATCGAATACGAAGCGGTATTCGGTCTCGCCAGCTGCCTGGGAAGCGGAATGACCATGGCTCTCATGGAGGCAGGAATTCGTATATCCCCGCTTGGTGATGAGAGAATAGTTCTGGGAATGGGAATGTTCCATGTGCGAAGAGGTTTCGAGCTCGGAGAAGACTGCGGCAAAACACTGACAGCGGAAAAACCGATGTTCAGGACAGTGGTATCGCCATCATGTCATCCGCTGGGTGCAGTTCTGGAAACTGACCTGAGTCTCGGCACTGTCGGAAGTCTTGAAGCTCAGATTGTATATGCCAACGGGAATACCGCAACCCTGAAAGAAGAACATGACGCCAACTTCGCCCTTTTCTACCGGCTTCCGGTGAAAGGGCTCAC
>JAIORS010000214.1 GCA_021108005.1 Candidatus Aegiribacteria sp. | reverse complement strand
ATTAACGGCAGAGCGGGAACAGGAACTTCTGAAGCTCTGGAAGGAAACGAAGTAATCAGAAGATAGTTTTCCAGGAAGTGGACAGTCTGTCGATTATGGAAACAGATTCAGGGGAAGTGGAGTTTCCTATGTGAAAAGGAGGATAAATGAAATTTAAGAAGACAGGGTTTCTTCTGAGTTTGATTCTAATTTCTGCAAGCTCTGCTTTCGCTGATTGGCAAAGTTTCCAATTGACCGATAATGGTTACGCTGAATCGATGTCCTCAACAGATTTAGACCAGTTCGACATTCCTCATTTTGCGTGGTGCTCCAATGATGATGGAGACTATGATATTTACTATCTATCGGAAATCACTGGAACACCGGTGAAAGTTACCGATAATATTACCGCTGACCGATATCCTCGTTTAAGGATAGATCAGGCAGGGAATGCTCATATAGCCTTCAAGGGCTACGATGGTCATGATTATGAAGAATACTATGTAAATAACATCGGCGGCAGTTTTTGCAACCCGATACAGGTAAGTTTTACAAGTTCAAATGTTGTGGGTTTTGTTCCTGAACATGCATGCTTAATCATTGATTCTGCTGGAGTTGCTCATATTGCTTACAAATATGGATACTACGAATATGGTAACTGGGACATATATTATGTAAACAATGAGGGCGGGGCATTTGGACCATCAACCAGAATTACTGATGAACCGGGGGGAAAAAGTTACGTTAGGCCTTCTATGGATCTGGATAACAACAACTTCGTTCATATTGTATTTGAAAGCGGAACCGATATCCTTTACACAAACAACGTTGCCGGGACCTTTGATACCCTGACAACAGTAAGTGAGGGAACATATTGTTGGAATTCTTCGATAGGTGTCGATTCCCTGAATAAAGTTCACGTTTCTTACTCAAGATACCATGGTGGTGTATATTACGTTAATAATGTAAGCGGAGATTTTGGTCCAACATCGGTTTTGTCAAATACGAATAGTGCTAATGAAATCACAGCCTTAGTATTGGACTATTTAGACAATGTCCATATTGCTTATATTGGCGGCACCTTTGGAACTCCTGATACTCATGAGTTGTATTATGTGAATAATGTTACCGGCAGCTTTGAGATCCCCGAACAGATTACCTCCAATAACGAGCATACTACAGATATATGCATGAGCGTTGATTCGTCTTGTGCCGGCCATATAGCATTTCTGGAGGGATTGTATGGAAGTAACGATTATGAAGTCTGGTACTGCACAAACAGCGAATCTGTTGGTATATCTTTTGATAACTCAAGCTACTCTGGTAATAGCTCTTTGATACAAAACAATCCAAATCCTTTCAATTCGACAACAACCATCAGATATCAATTATCAGTTAATACCGATGTGACCATCGGCATTTACAACATACTGGGACAGAAAGTACGGACGCTGGTAAATGAAAACCAGAATGCAGGCGAGCATTCTACCATCTGGGATTGCAGAGACAACTCAGGACAGCTGGTGGGCTCAGGTATTTATTTCTGCCTGCTGGGATCAGATAATGATCCTCCCGAAAGCAGACGAATGATGCTTTTGAACTGATTGAGAAAAGAAGATTTTCCAGATTCAGATTCAATTATAGATGTTTTTGTCCGGAATTGTCGTAAGTGCCGCAAGTGGCGTCCGACCCCATCAATACGAATTTCGTAAGCCATTTTACTGCTTCAAGTTCAGTGAATATTTCAAATGACAGCCTGGTTTTTTCTTCGGCCTTCATTTCGTTGCCCGATTGTTTATACATTACACCAAGGAAGTACAGAACCTTGGCCAGCATAAACTTTTCATTAAGCTCCTCGAATTGCGAAAAAGACCTGTTTAAGCATGATTCAGCGGTGTCAAAGTCCCCTTCTTCAAGGGATATTCGACCTTCAATATAATCTGCCTCGGCCTGTATTTCCTTTGAATCGAATTCTTGAAGAAGCGACAGAAGTTCTTCGAGGCTCTTCCTGGCTTTACCGATTTCTCCTGCTTCCAGATAACGGGTCGTTTTTGCTGCCAGTACTGAAGCAATTAAAAAACTGGATTTCACTTTCTTCGCGATTTTTCCAGCTTCACTGAAGCAGTCCCCGGCATTCTTAATTTCGTTGTTCTCAAGAAAAGCCCTGCCTTTTCGGATGTAGCATTTGGTAAGACCATCCGGATCGGGGTTTTCTTCATATATCCTTATTGTATCATCGATTAGATCAATTGCTTTTTTAATCATACCATGCCTGGCGTACATTTCTCCCAGGTTAAGATTGCATCCTGCTTCGTTTACTTTATCTCCTGTTTCTTTGTACTTCTCCAGCGAATTACTCAGGTATTTCCGAGCACTTGTGTAGTCACCCATAAGTATGCAGATGCAGCCGAGATTGTTGCATGTGATGGCTTCGGATCTGCGATTTCCGATATCCTTAATGATAATCATGGCTTCACTATACAGCTCGACAGCTCCTTTAAAATTCCCTCTGTAATAGTTGATGTTTCCTATATTCACCAGTGAAGCTATCTGCCCTGATTTGTCGCCCAATTCTCTGCTGAGATGCAAAGATTCGTTGTAAAGCTTCAAAGCCTTTTCGTAATCACCCATTCCGGTATAGGATGAGCCCATTCCGTTCAGTGCCGTCACTTCAATCTCATGAAGAGAATGCTTCCGAACTATTTTCAGAGAACGCTGGAAGTACCTGATTGAAACCTCGTATTCGCGAAGCATACGCTTTCCAATAGCGATTCTGGTCAAGCTGAACGCTTCACCCGGCCTGTTATTCTCTTTTCTGTATATCTTGAGTGCGTCCTCAGCAGCTTTCACTGCCTTGTCGTAGAAAGAAATGTCCTTGTATACTTTGCTGATTTCAATGAGACTATCCGCTTTATCGCAAAGATCCCCTCTTAATTCCGAATGACTTATCGCTCTCTCAAGATCGGCTATCGCGAGGTCGTTTTCACCTGTCAAATTGTACACAGAGGAACGGCTCCTGAGGCATTCGGACAATCTTGTTTCGGAATCCGCGTTTGGTGAGGATTCCAGGGATTCTATTGCCCTGGTGTAAAACCTGATGGCATCCCGGTTCGCGTAAGCGGTTTTTGCCCTGTTTCCCGCAATTATGCTGAATTCAACCGCCTTTTCCTGGTCACTGCATTTATAGAAATGATACGAGAGTTCCTCGACAACTTTCTCAATATTTTCACAGTTGAGAGAGAGAAGTTTCTCACCTATTACACGATGAAACCGACTCTTTCTTGTTTTACTCATACGGTTGTAGATTATCTCCCTGATAATGTCCTCAGAAAAGAAGTAATGTTCTCCGTCTTTTTCTGAAAGCAACCTGACCTCGAAAACCTCGTCCAGAAGATGAAAGAGCTGCCCCTCATTCATCTCAATTACATCTCGGAGAAAGCTGAAACTGAATGCTCTTCCGATTACGGAGGCATGCTCCAGAAGTGAGTAGGCCTTGTCGCTAAGTTTAAACAGCTTCCTTTCGATTACTCCTTCTATTGAATACGGAATTGTTTTAGCTGAACTTTCATCAAATTCGTAACTATTTCCGTTCCAGTTCAGTGCTCCGTCATTTTTCAGAGATTTTAGAAGTTCCTCTATGAAAAATGGATTCCCTCCGGTTTCTCTGTAAATGTACTCGGTAAGTTTTGATGGGGATTCTGCGTCAATAATAGAGGAAATCATCCGGGTGATATCCTTTTTCTCCAGAGGCTCAAGAACGATTTTTTTTATGAAATTCCCGCGGGCCATGGAATGAAGAACATCCTGGAAAGCACTGTTTTGAATCTCTTCAATGCGATATACGAGTATGAATAGAAAGGGTTTGTTTCTGAAGGCTCTAATAAGGTAATGGAGGAGTTCGAACGAGTTCTCATCGGCCCAGTGAATGTTGTCAATGCAGATGAGCATAGGACAGTTCACGACTTGAAGCTCAAGGAATTTCCTCACACCTTCGAAAAGCCTGAATCTGTCGACCATCAGCACCTCTTTACCTTCTTCTACAGGTTTTCTCAGGATTTCAGGAACGATCTTGGCAAGTTCTATCTGGTAAACCCTGGGAAGGTTGTCAAAATGATGCTCATCCTGCATAAAGATAAGAGAACGAAGGATTTCCCTGAAAGGGTAATAGGGTATTGAACTGGTCGTTGGAGATAGATTGCTGCATACGAACATGGTCTTCTCCGGATATCTGGTGAATGACAGTTCTTGAAACAGTCGGCTTTTTCCAACACCGGCCTCACCACTGATACATACCGCATCTCCCCTGGAGGATATGGTGGCTTCTATGATATCTTCAAGCATTGAAAGCTCTGAAGACCTTCCAATCATCTCATCAGCGGGAATGATCAGATCCTTATCTACGAGGGTTCGAATCCCAATCCGGTCCCTGCCGTGTCTCTTCGCGCTGTAGAGATTTCGATCGGCAGCATTGAAAACGGTTGACCAGTCAGAACCATCCTCAGGACAGGAGGCAATGCCAATACTTAATGTCAGTCTGATTTTCGCGAATTCCATTGACCGGCATTGTTCAATGAACCTGTTTGAGATTCTGGTTGCCTGTTTGAGATCGGTTTTTGGAAGAAGACAGATAAATTCATCTCCACCGTAGCGAAACACGGAATCGTTCTGCCTGAGAAGTTTCTCAAGAAAGGATGCGAATTGAACCAGTACGGTATCACCCATGGAGTGTCCGTACGTGTCGTTTACATTCTTGAAATGATCGAGGTCGAGAAGCAGGACTGATAAGGGTTTATTCTTCTGGTTGGCTTCCTGCACATATTCCCGGCCTTTTGTGTTCAAGTATCGCCGGTTGTAAAGTCCGGTCAGATCATCCAGATATTCTCTCTTGATATCAACTGTTTTCATTAGAAATAAACCCCTAAGTAATAATAGTCATTTGAATATGAACTGGAAACCTCCGGAAAAGAGGATAGTTTTGATCCGCTGTTACCCTCATCAGACATTCTGCTTATCGGGAATTGACGTATATCCTGCTTCCGGGATATTTCATAAAAGTAATTGTTTTTCATCAGCGGAATTCAGCAGAGTCCGACCGGAACCGTGTTGAAAGGAATATTGATCCGTGGCGACAGGAAGCGCGGAGGAGGGTGAGAATTACTCAACCTTCTTAAGAGCATGATGAATTAAGCCGGAGGCTGCTTTTTCAGGGACGAACCTGCCTCTTTAAAGACCACTATGGCTCCAAGTATCACAGGTATGTAAAGGATGAAGAAACGCTGGAGAAGAGTAAAGATGCTCAGTGTATCTTCACTTATCACAGAAGCCATAAGTGCCGCTATACTGAGTTCAGCCACACCGCTTGCTCCGGGACTCGGAGAGAAATAGCAGATAAAAAGAACCAGTGCCTGAATGCAGAGAACCTCTGCCAGATGTCCGGATGCCCCCAGCCCAAGCATTATGAAGTAAGCAAGGAAGAACTTGTTCATATAGAGTACACATGTCAGGAAGATTGCCAGGAGCAGGATATACGGATGTTCATTGACGAAGAGTTTGCAGGAGTCTTCGTACGCGGTAACTTCAGTGACAAGTTTATCTGTTATTCTGTTGATCCTGTTCTCGAATCTCGGCAACCAGGAGCAGAGTTTCTTCGCTAACATCGTAGCAAGCTTCAGAACAAAGCCAGGCTTAAGTACTATCAGGATAAATACTGCAAATTGAATGGCAAATACAATGAAACAGAAAACTATCAGTGTATGCATTGTTTTGCTGAAAGAATCGCTGAGAACGCTGAGTGAAATGCCTGCCGCGGCCAGGAAGAAGATCAGCGTTGCAAGGTAATTCAGAACACTGACCGAGATCGATTTTCCAACGGAAACACCTGCTTTGAAGTAGATATATAACTGAGCCGGTCCTCCTCCGCTCTGAGATGGAGTAACCGCGCCCATGAAGATGTTTGCAAGATTGGCCCTGAAACTTACCATGAAACGTAATCCCGGATTAAGTTTTCTGAAGTAGATATGATTCCGGAGAGCCCCCATGCACATATCGCCGAATGAAAGAACCAGTACTATGGCAAGGTAGCCGAAGTTGAAATTCACAAGCGCTTTCATCGTATTACCGGTATGGGTTTTCAGGAATATTGCCGTGAGTGCGCCGATTGTCAGAAGGATGAAGATGATAAGCCCTTTGCGGATTTTAGCCCTGTTGAATCCCTTCATTTCCGGTGACTGGCCCATTGTCAGCTGTTCGTTAATCCCTTTTTCCTCAGACAAGAGAAACCCCGTCGATGTTTTCCGGAACCTCAAGGCCGGCCCACTTCAATATTGAGGGGAAGAAATCTGCCGTTCTCGCCTCCCTCTTCATCCAGTCATTTCTGTTCATTATCATGGGAACGATCATATGTTCGCGGCAAAGTGAACCGTGAGTCCCATGATGCTCAGGCCATTCCCAGCTGTCTCTCAGATCGTAGCCGTTTTTCGAGGTGACAAGAACATCACCCGTACGGCTTGATGAGAATATCTGCGCGATCTGAACGAGAGCGTCAGGATACTCGGAGTTCATTGTAACCTCAAGCGATTCCATCTGGCTCAACGGTCTCGACATTTCTCCGAGTCCCAGCGGGTCTCCGGTATCGGGAAGGTATTTAAAGCCATCTGTTGTTTTAACAATTAACGCTTTTCCGCGCGATGATTCGACAGAAAATGTCTCATTCGATTCCCTCCAGCAGAGAAAATCAATCTCTTCTCTCTCAATAAGCTCTGGAAGAAGCGAGCCCATTGAATCGTGTACTTCACTGCCGTACAACGGCCTGTCCTGAATGGTATCATGCAGGTATACGTGTCCCATGGCATTGCCTGAGATCATTACCGAAACATCCGGTTTGCTTTTGAATATCAACGGGTATCTCAGAGTATCCCTGCCCCGGTCAATGAAAAAGTCGGCAAGGTCGAGATGTGTATGCGTTGAAGTAAGCCCATGATCCGAAGAGATAATGAGAAGAGTATTCCCCCATCTGCCCTGCTTTTTCAGCTTATCCACCGCTTCTCCGATAAACCCGTCAACGTTGATGTAAGCCTGAGTAGTGTCATCATCAAACGGGTCATGGATGTGTGAGAAACTGTCAACAGCCGGAAACACTGCGAAAATGAAATCCGGCCTGTCATCAAGGCTTTTCATTAACTTCTTTTGACCGTCAGCATCGACCCTGTGCCACTTATCGTTCAGGTGTGCCGTCAGGTAGCGGATAAGCTTGGTGTTTCTGGTCAGGTCTCTATCGGCGCCGAGGCTTCTTGTTATCATGGAGTAGATATTGCGGGAGTTATCGAACAGTTCGTGAAGTGTTTTTCTGTCAGTTGGCAGGTCACTGTTGAACCACGGGCCTTCGATACCATTGTAACTTCGAAGTCGGTACTTGCCGATTCTCTTGGCGGCGAACTCTTTTTTATCGAGCCATCTGATGCCGGGGATGTCGATTGTGCCGGGAAAACAGCCCAGAAGGAAAGGAAGGTATGCGGGACCGGTAGTTGATGTGAAGCAGGAAGATGCCGTTCTGAAAACCCCCTGCTCCACTACTTCTCTGCGGATGTTGGGAAGCTGCTCCTCATCCATAAGACGTTTCATAACATCCGGTCGGGCACCATCTATCAGATAGAAAAGCACAAGTGGATCTTTGTTCATTAAGTCGTGCCTGATTTCTTCAATCCGAGCAAGAGATCAGATTTTGTCAGCTGTTTTCGCGGACAACACATGCCAGGCGTTTTACACCTTCAACAATTTGCTCTTCGCTTGCGTAGCTGAAGTTCAGGCGCATACTCTGGAAGTCATCGTTATTCGGGAAGAAAGCGCTTCCGGGAACGTAGGCTACCTTTTCGTCAACGGCCTTCTGAAAAAGATCATCCGTATTCATTCCTTCCGGCAGCGTCAGCCAGAGGAATAATCCACCCTCGGGTCTGGTCCATTTAACCTCAGGCATATCCGCGAATTCCTTTTTCAGGCTCTCCAGCATGATCATTCTTTTGTTGCTGTAATGCTCAATGGTCGTTTCAAGGCCCTTCTCAAGCGCTCCGTTCACAAGCATGGCATGTGTAATGGCCTGGTTGAAAGGCGGTGTGCATAGATCAACTGCCTGCTTGGCCATGACCATCTTGTCAATTAACCAGTCCGGTCCGCATGCCCACCCAAGCCTGAAGCCGGGCAGCATTATCTTGGAAAATGTATAGAGTGAAAGAACCATATCCGGTGCCATGGACTGGAATGCTGGCTGCTGTTCACCGCTGTATCTAAGTTGTCTGTAAGGAGTATCTTCGACTATCAGGTACTCGCCTTTTCTGGCGATTTCAATAATTTCTCTTCTTCTTGCTTCGGGTATGGTAACTCCAGCCGGGTTTTGAAAATCCGGTATAATGTAGATGAACCTTGGTCTGCGGCCTTCACCTTCAAGCCTTTTAATTGTCTCCTGAAGCTTTCCGGGTATCATGCCGTCATCGTCCAGTTCCACACCTATGGATACTCCCTGGTAACTGTTGAAAGCCTGGAGGCCGCCAAGGTAGGTTGGAGAGCCGGTTATGCAGGTATCGCCAGGATTGAAGAATATCTTGGCTACAAGATCAAGCCCCTGTTGAGAGGCTGTAGTAACAAGAATATGATCTTTGGAAGTTTTGATTCCATCCGTACGCATGATTGTCGCGAGATCTTCACGGAGCCTTACGTCACCTTCAGTGGGGCCGTACTGAAGAGCTGTTTTATGTTCTTCCTCGATTACATGATCAACGGCAGCTTCAACGTAATCCACCGGAAAAGTTGCTGGAGCGGGCAACCCCCCCGCGAATGAAATTATTCCGGGTTTTGCGGTAAGTTTCAGCAATTCTCTGATAACCGATCTCTTCATTCCCAATGCCCGGTCCGAAAAGTAATCCTGATTATTCACTTGTTGGCTCCTTTCGATAATCGTAACGGTTTGTTTGAATAATATCGTATTATATACATTGTATGAATATGCCCCAATCTTCGAATGTCAACCAGCATAATTCAGCGCGGCAGATAGTTTTAAAAATAATGTATGCTTACCCCTGTGGAGGTTCCTGATGGTTTTGATTCTGGCCAGGATATTTGCGGCAGGCTTCGTGATTGCCTTACTATTCGCTTCCTGCGGTGTTTCCGATGAAACAGACTCAAGCGGCATGGACGATACTGAAAGGGTAATAAATACCGACACACTACCCGCTTTACCGGCAATCAGCGAGATCGAGTATCTAAGGGCTGCGCACATACTGATAACCTGGAACACGGCAAAAAGAGACACTGTGTATTACACTGAGGACGCACTGGAAACCATTCGGAATATTGAGGATAGTATTCTTTCAGGAGAGGCTGCTTTCGAGGAAATGGCCTTCAATTATTCTCATTGCACTTCCGCGGCTGACAGCGGAACGCTTCCCGCTTTTACAACAGGAGGCATTACAGCGGAACTGGACAGCGCTGTCTCTGCTCTGGAACCGGGAGAAATGTCCGGAATTATCAGAACACGTTTTGGTTACCATCTGGTGAAACGGATGGGCAGTTAACCTTGGAGTATTTCAGAAGTGAAGTTGAGGAGATAGAAAAAGGGCTTCGTCTTGATACTTATCTCGTTATGCAGGATGAATTTGAAGAGAGCAGGAGTTATATAAACACACTTATCGCCAATGGTCATGTATCTGTGGATGGCGCTACGGTAAGAAAACCCGCGTTCAAAGTGCGGGTTGGGCAGGAGATACAACTCGAGATTCCAGACGCGGTTCCTGTCGATCTCTCGCCGGAACCCATAGAGCTCGATATCGTTTTTGAAGATGAACACCTGCTCGTAGTGAACAAGCAGGCTGATTTTATTATTCACCCCTCAGGAACCTGCAGGAATGGAACCCTGGTTAACGCGCTGCTTGCGCACTGTGACAACCTCTCGGGTATTTCAGGTGAGCTGCGGCCCGGAATAGTACACAGGCTTGATAAGGATACCACCGGTTTGATGATGGTCGCGAAGGACAACATTACGCACCGGGGTCTTTCATCCCAGCTCTCCGCGAGAACTGTGAAACGGCGTTACATCGCTCTTGTATGGCATACACCGGTACCGGATGCTGACAGGATAGACGCACCTATAGGACGAGATCTTAATAACAGGCAGAAAATGGGTGTGATAACCGGGGGAAAACGCGCTGTGACCAATTACAGGATGCTGCGAAGATTCAGGCTTGCCAGTATGATTGAATGCAGGCTCGAGACAGGCAGGACTCATCAGATCAGGGTTCATCTGTCCGTTGAGAAGCGATGCCCCATAATAGCGGATGAGAAGTACGGAGGGAATAATCCCAGTGGTTTTTCTTCTACTATCCGTAACAGGGAGCTGATTGATGATGTTATCCGTATTGCCAAACACCAGATGCTTCACGCGGAAACACTTGGTTTCATTCACCCGATAACAGGCGCTGAAATGGAGTTCAACGAAGCACCACCTCTTGAGTTCAGGCTTGTGATGAGACGGCTTGAAAAGGATCTGGATGACTGATTCAGCCTATTCCATCCTCCTGTTTTCAGGGCTTGTTGCAGGCCCCGCTTCAGCATTCATTGTCGATATCAGAATACTTCCGTTCTATCTTATTTTTCCTATAGCAGGTCTCTGTAATGAAGCGAAGAAGGGTACCCTGAAAATTCTACTGCTGATTACGGCACCGGTTTTTATTCTGCTTCTTGGGGTAACCTCGGGCAACAGAGTTCTGACCGAAAGATCGCTGAGATGGATTGCCGCCATTGCCGCGGGGGCATCCATGTCCGGGGCACTGGGAGCTTCAAGGGCTTCTGAACTTCTATTTAAGGCTTCACGAAGGGCAAACCCGGGAGGTCTTCCAGAAAGCCTCGCAATTGTAGTGTCACTTGCGGGCCCTTTCTCAGAGAGGATCAAAGCGGTATTCATAGAGAGCAGGAAAGACGGCAGAGGTATTGGTGATTCTTTTACCGCCGCGCTTTCTTCCATTAACGAGATTGAGTTGGCCGGGAAAGGCAGCTTAAGCAGGCAGAACGCAGTTTCGGCTATAACTGCATGCCTGGCATGGTTCGTTCTTCTGGCTGGTATAATGGAGGTATTGTGAAAATGGGTGTTATCAGAGTTAAGTTTAAGATAGAGTACGATGGAACCGGTTTTTCCGGATGGCAGATTCAGCCGGAAACAAGAACCGTACAGGGTGATATAGAAACCGTTCTCGAGAAACTCTGCGGAAGACATATTCCTGTAACAGGATCAGGCAGAACAGATGCGGGAGTACATGCGGAGGGACAGGTTGCTCACGCAGATATAATGATTGACGAGTTTGAGAGGGTAAAAACCGGCCTGCCGGCTATGCTTCCCGATGATATCGCTGTTACTTCAGTGGAGGAGGCTGACCGATCTTTTCATGCCAGGTTCAATGCGGTCTCAAGGCTTTACAGGTACCGGATAGAAAAAGGAAAGCATCCTCTTAAGAACCTTTACTGCCATACGCTGGCACTTTCCTGGGAACTTGACACGTCTGATATGCAGGAAGCGGCCAGGCTTTCCATAGGGGAGAACGACTGGACAGCGATGGCAAAGGAAGGAAGCGACAACTACGATTGGATTGTCAATGTTATCTCCGCTAATGTCGAAGAAGATGACTCAGGCTGGACTTTCCTTATCCGCGCAAACAGGTTTCTGAGGGGCATGGTCAGGATCTGGGCGGGAACACTGGTTAATATCGGTTCCGGAGCGGTTCCGACTGAACTTATAACAGAACTTTTAGAAACAGGAAACCGTGATAAGGCCGGAACTTCGCTACCGGGATGTGGTCTGGTATTGATGGAGGTGAATTACAGTTGAGTATCGATTTCAACAGAAAAAAGCTGAAGATGAAATCTCTGGCTGACCGAACAAGCAAAGTCAACGCAAACCTTCTGCTGAAGAATCCAGGTCAGAAGAACCGTACAATTATTGAATTCGTGCGTTCACTACCGGACATACTTGCGGTAAAAGACATGAGAGTACTTGCCCGGGCCATCATCAGGGCGAAGAGCGAAGAAGCTTCACGTATTTTCATGTACGGTGGTCACGTAATCAAGTGCGGTCTTGGCCCCCTTCTGGTGAGATGGCTGAAGAACGGAACCGTCAACTGCCTTGCTACCAATGGTGCGGGTACTATCCATGATATTGAAATGGCTCTGTTTGGTGAGACTTCAGAGGACGTTGAATCAGGGATAAATGACGGCAGTTTTGGCATGTGGCAGGAAACCGGCGAAGTTTATGCAGCGGCGATCAACACAGCTTACATCAATAACCTTGGGCTTGGCGAAGCACTTGGGAATGAGATCCTTAAAAGGAATGGAAATACTTCAATAAGTCCTCTTGCCGCAGCAAGTGAAATGGGTATTCCCATAACTGTGCACCCTGCACTGGGTGGAGATATTGTGCATCCCTATCCTGAGGTTAACTGGGAGAAACTCGCGAAGGCGGCAGAGAACGATTTTGACCTGCTGGGTGAGAGGATCACATTGCTTGCATCAGGTGTGGTTGTAAACGCTGGTTCAGCTGTCATCATGCCCGAGGTATTCCTGAAACTCCTGACATCCGCAATTAACCTTGGATATAGCATCAGTAATATAACCGCCGCAAGTTTCGACATGATAAGGCAGTATAGACCCCTGAACAATGTGGTCTTCAGGCCGACAAGGGTACTGGGTGGAGACCCGATAGTCATCACCGGACAACATGAGCTGATGCTCCCGCTACTTGATGCTTTCCTGGAAACAGAGGAGGGTGGTAATGAATAAGACAATTCTGGTTTTACTGGTTCTTTTTCTTGTTTTCACCTCATGTGGTGATACCACTGTAACACCGGACACTACTGATCAACCGGAAACAACCGGTCCCATCGATCCCTACTGCGACCCTCCCAACTATACGGGAGACCCATTTCAGAATTTTCCCGAACCGATCGGAATGATCATTCCCGGCGATGTACCCGTGGAGGAGTACGAAGAGGAAATTCTAACGGGAACACATTTTACAATTCAGATTTCAGCTGCAACAACCGAAGAAACCGCGCAGCGCCTTGCTGAATCTGTTTCGGCAGAAATAAATTATCCGGTATTCGTTGATCATATGGGAGGATACTGGAAGGTCAGAGTAGGCGCTTTCCCGGCCAGGGAAGATGCAATTGCCTACACCCGGGTTCTTATGGATATGGGTTTCACCGATGCATGGGTCACAACAAGAGAACCATAGGCTTGACAAAAGATGGTTCTATTGCGATATATGCAACCGTTCCGGAAACGGAGTCTGAATAGAAAAACAGCGCTGAAAACTAGAAATTAATAACTGGCGCAATAAAATAAAACTGGCACGGGAAATCTGGTATCTACGAGATTCCCAGCCTGTTCCGAACAGAGGAATATTCCCGAGCGGGAATAGCTCAGCTGGTAGAGCCCTACCTTGCCAAGGTAGCTGTCGCGGGTTCGAGTCCCGTTTCCCGCTCCATATGGATAAAAGAGAGCAACCATAAAAGGTTGCTCTCTCGCGTTTGGCTAACGCGGGAATCACAGAAAGCAGCATTCACAATCATCTGATATGGGGAGAAATCAACTCTTCTGGTACATGTCTCACAGCAGTACGATAGAATGCGCAGCCCGGATGAAAAAAGCTTTGCATTCCTCCCAGACAAACGGTACAAGCATTATTGGCATGGGTTCTTCCTCCGCGTCATCGAAGTATGTGAGACTTTTGAGAATATTGTACGTGTTGATCCTTGATTTACCGTACTTTTCCGGGAGAAGATGAAAATACTCCTGCAATGTGGTATCGCCGCGAAGAATTGTATAAAGATCGATGAAATCCTTTCGACTGCCTCTGTTCGTAATGGCCAGGAGTTTCATCAATGCGATTTCGCGAACATCTGCTATCTCGAAACAGCGGTATGGAACCCCCTGGAAGATAAAAGGGAATCGAGTCAGAATAAATGATAGTTTTGTATTCCGAAGGAGGATAGTGAGAGTATGCGAATCCTCCTGCATTGTTTCATAATTACCGTATTGCTGAAGCTTATCATGAAGTTCTCTTACATCCATGAGATCGGTCCTGAAAAAATCGAGATAATCCGAAATTCTGTGACCTGTTTGCAGAGCAAGCCCTGTTCCACCGGCCAGTATCCATTCCTTCAGCAGTGCTGACGGATCGGATTCAAACGCCTTCAGAAGTCCCAGGCAATTTCCCGTGAGGACTTTTTCATGCATGGCATACCCTCTTTCTTCAGAATGCTGTTCCAGAATATCCTTGTTTTCGGTGACACCCTGGTGGATTTCAGAACGGATTTGAGAAATTTATCATGCCCCATAAGTAACTGAAGTGAATGAATATCTTCCAGCTGGCCCGATTCCAATACTCTTTCCACTACCCAGGCAGGATACTTTGTAAGTACCTCGTAGTTGAAGTCACTGTCCCAGAAAAGTCGTTTAAGACTTCCCAGGATTTCTAATTTGCTCATTACAGTCGGATTGTCCTTATTGGGAACGAATTCTATGCTCAATCTGCAATTCATTGCCATAGCCAGTTTTCTAAGGGTTGACACCTCAAACCTTGTCCAGCCGTTTTCATATCTTGATAGTGTTGCAGGTGAAGTATCGGCGAACCTGGCAAGCTCTGAAAGCGAAAAGCCACACTCCCGCCTTTGCTTTCTGAGTTTCTCTGAAATAGATAGATCTTTCATTGTACTATTATCATATATGATAATATTGCGCTGGTCAATCTTCCCTGATTCGGGTTTTGATGAGTATCTGATGACTGCCACATTGACCGGGGATATTTCCGGAGGTATCCTTTTCGATCAACCGGTTATTTTGAAAGCAGTTTTATGAAGGAATTTATATTCGTTCGAGTCCATGCGATGCCCTGCGTCAATCGATGCTGGCACTGCTTCTGCAACGGCAGTCCTGAAGGTAACTTCGTGGATGAAGAGGTTATTCTAAAAGTTCTTGATAATTTGGTGGATATTAAAAAAAAACCGGAGTAGAGACCTTATTACAGATATTCCCGGCAGAAAGTGGTCAGAAGCATATTTGAGGGATTGCGTTTTGTAAGAGCGACGATCCAATGTCATAAAATTGCTTCGGGAGAAACTCGATGATGAATAAAAAAGAACGATAAAGAGTATTAGAGGAAAATGAAAAGGATATCGGAAGAAATTCTATATAAGGGGCAATGGCTCTCTTTGAAAAGAAGCGTATTTGCAAATTTCGAAAACAAAAAAATATACTGGGAAAATGTCGAAAGAAAGAATAATGCTGTCTCATTTGCCATAATTGCAAAACTTATTCCTTCAAATAGATACATTCTTATCAGACAGTTCAGGCACGCTGTGAATAATTATATAATTGGCTTACCTGCGGGGATCGCTGAGGTAGATATCTCAAGTGAAGAAGATATGAAAAAGTGCATAATAGAAGAACTGAAGGAAGAAACAGGATATACGGGAAAACTCAAATCGAAAAGTCCTGCGTCAAAAACCAACCCGGCAATAATGAATAACGATTTTTTCATAGCCTCTGTTGAAATCGATGAAAACGATTCGAGGAATAGAAATACCCATCAGACACTGGAACCATCTGAAGAGATAGGGATCGTACTGATCAAAAAGAAACGGATTAAAAATTTCCTGATGGAGCAGATCGATCAAGGTACAGACGTAGGTTCAGGTCTGCTGTTTTTGTTGTATAATTTAGACTGAATGTTTAACCAAGCATCGGGAGGAATAATGAAGTATTTTGTTCTTGCTCTGGTTTTCGTCGCACTGGCTTTCGCAAGCGACAACGGATGTACACAGACCTGCATCAGTATTGGCACTTACTACTCTGGCAGCGATGATATTGTGCTGACCCTTCTCAATGACTGGATTCTGCCGGAGATGGCTCTTGGCCTTGATATCTTCGAGGGAGCGGGACAGTTCCAGGCTCTGTGCGTGGACAAGGATAATGACCTGATTCGGGTCTACGATGCCACTTCAGCTTCTCCCCTCGATACATTTGCTCTGGATGCAACGAACAACACATGTTTCGGTATAGCCTGGAACAACAATCCGGATATAGATACTTACTACACAAACGACTGGGACAACGGGAATCTGTTCTACACAGAGGACTACGGTACAACCTGGACAACAGAGACAAATCCTGGCGGAACCGATGCAAGAGGTATGGATTTCGACGGAACCGACTACTGGACAACCAATGGTACCGGTGGAGGCCTGTGGCGATTCCAGCCCGGCGTCGGTTCAGAGAACATCGCCATTCCCGAAGTCACTGATCAGCCGAGTGGACTCTCAGTATTCCCTTACGGCAGCAACCTCGGTGTAGCGGTAGCCTGCTATATGACGCCTGTTATCTACTTCTACGAATGGGACGGCTCGACAATGAGCTACCTGGGATCCGCCGCCTGTCCCGCCACTTCCATGTTCTCCCTGGGCCTTGCATACGCTGAAACGAGCGGTACATTTTTCTGGACTTACTGGGACAACTCCTTCAGAACCCACCTTACCGAGTTCTCTTTCGCTATAACTTCACTCGAGTGTTCAAGCTGGGGATCAATCAAGAGCAGCTTCTAAGCTTATCCGATCTCTACCGATCAATCCGCAATGGATAAGGATTCCCAGAAGTTCACAAACAGTGATTCAGCAAGCTGGAATTCAGCTTCTGCACTTTCAAGGCTCGATATGTCGATTTCACCCGATTCTACTCTTAGCAGGGCTATCTCATAGTCAAGTTCTGCACTTACGAGTTGAATCCAGGATTCTCTGTTCTTACCGGTATTGCGACAATCAAAATTGTCAGAATCAGTACGATCTTTATCATTTCGAATATCAGATCAGAATCAGTTTGATCAGTTCACTCAACCCGAGGTCGGGCGCTGTGAACCTTACTAAGTAAATACCGGAAGGAACGGTTGTTCCGTTGCTGTCTTTCCGTTCCCAGGCTACAGCACTCCAGTTCTCACCGCTAGAGTTAAAGCACTCAAATGAACGTACCAGCCTGCCTGCGATACTGAATATTTCGATCCTGGCGTCTGTGAGTTGCTGAAGAGAGTACTGTAGTTCAACAGATTCCCTGAAAGGATTTGGAACAGCTTTAAGAAACTCGTTGAGCTGCACAGGATTCTGTCCGTATACTCCCTGTGGATCCGGATTTATCCGGATACAGGTTATTGAGGCCCTGGGAAATGTGTAGCTGAAGTTCCCGGAGCTGCCGGTAATCTCTCCCCGATATACTATCCCGGAAGTTCCGTTCCAGGGAGCATTCACTGGTCGATCATTCATGATTTGCCATACGTCAGCGGTTCCATTGGAAATGTACCCGGTCAGGGCAATTGATGCCGTGTACGAAGAATCGAGATTCTTGTTTATCGCAAAGAGTGACAGGGTCCAGTCATCGTATCGCGAGGCGTATACCTCAAGACCGTAACCTCCGGAAACCTGATCGCATGTTGCTTCCACTACCGTGTTGCCAAACCGTTCACGAAAGAGTTTCATCACCCAGGCCGAACTGCGCATGGAAAGCGTATCAGTTCTGATCGCGCCGAAAAGGGGAAACTCCTCCTCATTGGGATTGCCTTCAGCAATCGAGTAGGAGGCCGCTACGGGTACGCCGATCCGGGACATGTGACCAATGCAATCCGCTACGAAAAGCCCGTCAAGATAGTTCCACCAGATCGGATCATCCACCATAGCCATGATGTTGTACTCCATAATCCATACAGGAATGTCGTAGCTGCCGCTGTGCTTTTCAACGGTATCTACCACCATGGGGTACCATTCCTCGATAGGCGGAAAGGATGTCGTGCCCGAAGTTGGCGCGGCAAGCCAGTCGCGGTACTGTGTGCTGTCCGAAGTAAAGCTCATCATGGGATAGTAATGAATATCCATCCAGTCCATTTTTTCTCTGTTCAGCTCGAATACCGGATCAATCCAGGAAAGATTCCCGGCGAGAGAAAGACCTCCTATCTCAAGTGGAATCGGAGACTTCGGACGCATGGAATCTATGTACACGCTGACCAATTGAGCGAAATCCTCCGCTGTGGCGAAAACGGAATCGTCTACCGCCCATTCCTGAAAAGGAATCCCGAAATGACGATAAAAGGTGATGTATCCCCATGGAGGAAATTGAAGAACTCCTTCAGCGATATCTGGTTCATTACCGATACACCAATAAGTCACATCGTAAGGTTCGGGATGCCCTCTCGATGCTCTTACCAGCCCCATGGGAGTTGTGATATCACCGTTGCAGTACTCCACCATCCTGGCAGCCTTGCCCGGATCGTTGATCTGGTAATTCACTGTCAATATGGGTGTTA
>JAIORS010000213.1 GCA_021108005.1 Candidatus Aegiribacteria sp. | reverse complement strand
CTGGCAGCCTTGCCCGGATCGTTGATCTGGTAATTCACTGTCAATATGGGTGTTACATTTGTCTGTCTGCAGAACAGCAAGAGGTTGTCAAGGCTGTTCTCAAGAGGGACAGGGACAAGAAGCTCACCAACATCGATGTAATGAATACCGTTGTAGTTGTCGGCCTCCCAATCGTAGTACTCGGCCGCGATGCCACCCATTCGAAGCAGCGGCGTTCCGGTAGAATCAACCAGATCTGCAAGCCCGGAATAGGTCAGATCCTGTACGATTTCGTCTCCGGAACAGACCAGCATTGAGTCAAACGAACCCACCACCTGATCCGCTTCAATCACTATCTCTGCGGGAATTGAATTCGTTATCGCCAGAGTAATTGCTAACTCAAGTCCGATCATACTCAATTACCTCCGGCTCCTCGACAGCAGTTGATATTACTTCCAATTCAATTGTTACAGTATCCTGTGAAAAACCATCTGTATAATCAAAAGCAATCCAGCCGGAACCATCAGCTGTAAATGTATCGAAAGGAATACTGTTCACTGATACTTCTACGGTTGCATCGTAGTAACTGATAAGCCTGTTTCCCTCTTCCTCCACTGATATTCTGCTTTTATCTTGTTATGGCAATGCTTCCAGAGGTTCTACTGCAGCCATCATCTGATTCGATTACAAACAAATAGATTCCGTTCGGGTTGGAAATCACGTTCCACTGGTGAACCGATTCCGAAATACAGCCGTAGTTATGAATCAATCTTCCGGTGATATCGAATACGCTGATACGATCGCCCTGATTCAGATTGTTGAAAATCACAGTATTTCCGCTATTGTAAGCAGTCGGTTCCGCGTCGGTGGCGGATGACCTGTCATCTTCGATTGATATTCCCGTTTCCGGCAGACCATCCCATATTTCCATATCGTCGAGCCAGGTTCTTCCATTCCCGATTGGCGTACCACCACTGAGATTTGAAGGCCATCCCACAGTTCTGAGAGCCACACCGTTGTTCTGGTTGATTTCGTCTCTGAAGTGTACGTTGGATGAATCGGCCACGTAAACACCATCAACCCTGACAAAGAAGCTTCCGGTTGGACCGGTTGTCCCAAGATCAAGATAAACTTCCATCATGTGCCACTCCATGTTATCCAGATTTCCACCGGAGAATGTGAGCCAGCGGTTGTATGTGATCGTATATCCAGGATTGCTTCTTATGGTTATATGGAAGTTGTCGTCACCGTTTTTAGCCAGTACGAACACGAAGTCGCCACCCCACTCACCGTAACCGATATAGATATTCTTATTCTGTATAGTGCCGGTATAGTTGATATCGGTCTGCCATCTCTGTTGCCACCTGAAGTAGTATGTTGAAGTATGGACATTGTCGAACAGGAATCCGCCTGTGTTTCCGTGAGTTACCGGAAAACCTTCATTCGCGTGTGGATTGCCCGTTGTCCACGGATCGTATGTCATACAGTAGTTACCGCTTACGGGAGTTTCGTCCGATCTGGTGAGTTCCGACATAAGCTCTTCCCAATAGTAGGAAGTGCCTATGCTTCGTTCAAGGAACCACTCTGTAAAAGCTGTATCCTCGCAATCTTCGAATAACAGGATCTCAGAACCGAGGGATGCGGTCGTAACTATCAATAGAAAGGCGATTACCTGTGCTGTTCCCTTCATGATGGTATCCCTTTCACTGAAGGTCGACATCTGGCGTATTTTCATTGTCCAACCTCTCTTCTTTATCAGTTTCTGAAAATCACCGCTTTGTTTCCATATATATGGTTGTTTTCACTGTTGATTATCATGTAAAGGTAGATCCCGCTTGGTACTCTGCCTGTGTTCCAGGTAACCTGACCTTCCGATTCCCAGAGCCGTGTGATTCTTCTACCGGAAAGATCGAAGACGGTTACACTCGAGCCGGACGGCAGTTCAATAAAGGTAATCATGCCCGGAGATGATACATGTCCGGGCTGCGGAGTCGAATGGAGGGCCGGATCGATACCTGTCGAGCTGTATTCGTAGGAACCTATGTCCCACGTTGTTCCCTGTGGTCTTGTAATCCCATCCAGATCGAACAGCACTATTGACTGGACTTCGTCTGTTCCGGTGTCCGTTGCCTGAGAGGAATAGGTGATATGGTAGTCATGTTGCTGCCAGTTCGTGAAAAGATCGTTCCAGTTCGAACAGACCTGGGAATGAATGTCGAAGCCATGAGCCTGCCATTGCAGAAGTGTGATAACAGAACTTCCTCCGTCAATGCTGAGCCGGTCTTCCAGGATGCTGTAGTCGCTGGTGAATCCGGATATGGATGAGGCATCGATTTTTATACTGCCTTTCCATGAATGAGCATTCAGGATAATGTTGTTGCGAAGCGCTGCGTCTGTAGACCCGGTGTTGATGTTGATTCCCCATCTGCCATCGTCGGGCATTACAATTGTATTGTTATAAACATCGACATCGTGTGATCCTGTAGCGCCGTCTATCATAAAAAGGCTTATGCCGCTTGCGTGGTTATTGTAAAGAAGGTTGTTGAAAATGACAGATTCAACTACTCCGTCGCAGTTGATGGCCGATCCGCCGCTCTGCCCGTTGTCGTGTATGATGTTTGCTTCGACGATGGCGTCGGAGATGATGCCGTCTCCTCCGGCGCTGAGGTCACCGTTCATATGGATACCGCAGCCGTTGTTGTGATGGCTGTGATTGAAACGGATAACAGGGTGATCACCGCTGTTGGATGTGTAGATGCCGTGCTCTGTAACGGTATAGCAGCATTCATTGTGTTCGATAGTAACCCAGTCGGCGAAACCGGTAAATATCCCTCGGGAATCGCAATATTCGCAGAGGCAGTACCTGACCGTGACGTTTGACGATACGGCAACCCTGATACCGTTGCGTGGCAGCCCTGTCACTTTGAATCCGTCAATAATGATCCATCCCGCGTTTTCGATGTTGATGCCATCAGGTGTAACGGAATTCCGCTGATTGATTACCGCATTGTCATACATCGCCGCGAAGACGATGGGTAACGACTGAGAGCCACTGGTTCGCAGATCGAAACCTGTGTATTCACCATCCAGCACAAGAACGCTGTCTCCGGCTGTAACTATATCGGCCGCGTACTGGAGAGTCGCGAAGGCTGAATCGGGGCTGGTGCCGCTGTATCCGTTGTTACCGGTGGGGGAGACGTAATAAGTCCCTGCTCCTGCGGGTGCAGTACAAAGCAGCATTGCGACTGCGGCAGGAAGAACAGATCTGAGTGTAAACTTCATATTCATGATCTCCCTATCTCTTAATTCCTGATATTTGAATCCTTAGCCATACTGTGCCAGAAATCACATTCTGCCACGTAATACTCCTTCTTCTTTTCCGATATTCCAATGGTATACTTGTATTGTTTAAAACTGAACATACCGGTACTGACTCCTTTGGGGATGAGCAAAAGAAATGTACTCAGATTAGCTGTATTTACCTTTAATGTTTCCAGATCATCCCAATCCAGAACCTTATTTCCTCGTCTGAATCCCCTGGAATTTACCAAGGCTTTCTGACTCATGACACCAACCATTTGCACTTGAGGATCTGTTTGCAGCCACTGGTGTAATCGCTGCAAGCGTTCAGTCCTGTAACTCAGTAAAATGCTAAAAATATTGATACCCGCTTTTTTAAAATCCTTCAATGTGAATATTGAATAATTATTATGAAAGTCAGCCATAATCAGTTTTATATCACTCAGAAAAAAACCTTTTTCTTCCTTGATCAACTGGTCATAATCAGATGAGAATCTCTCTATCTCATCAGCAGATAAGGCATCAAGATTAAGCCATTGAATATTGGACGTGGATGAGACCACAAACCACGATTTTAGTGTGGGCGGAAAGAAAACATACAGTAACCGCAGTTCATCGAGTAGTATTAATTTTTTTTTCGATAATCCCTCTTTGCTGACTAATTGATTATTGATTAATTTTAGTTTACCCATTCTTACTCCTTTATTTATTTCTATCTCTGCTTTAACGGCACCATACATAAAAATATACTATTACTGACCGATATGAAGCGTGATTTCAAGCCACAGGGAACGCAGCATTGAATAATGCTTCAGCATGCCCTATTCAGTCATGTTTTCTGAACATCCGTTCAGCAACAACAAAATTATCCCAGGCATGTTTCCTATCTGAAGAAATTAATACCGAGGGTAGTCTTGTCCTGTCAATGCAGTGAAGGTTCGCAGGCCATTACCAGGGGCTCGGATGAAGACCCGGGAACTTCCCATAGCTTCATGGTATGGCAAACGCTGCCCCGGACAATTATTCAGATCATTGACTGGTCTGATTCCATGCAGGCATGGAACACATGTAGATATCCGCTCGTCTGCGAGCTTCAGATTCTGTCAGGTTCATCTGCCATTTATCATGGACAGTATGGAAACGGCGGAATGTAGAAATGACTCCGATTATGTAGTTATCCGTAACCGGAGCCAATTCCTTAATTACGATGGATTAAATTATCTAATTATTCCACTAAAACAGTATCGTACCAGAGGCGGTATTCTTTTCCTCCGAAGGTTTTTCTCTCCTCATCCTTAAGGTTGGCATACCGGTAATTGTGTGATTCGGAGGCTTCAGGACCAACATACCTTCGATGCAGTACCTGCCTGCCGTCCGAGCTGTAGAAGCTTTCTGCCGGCGTACCATCCTGCCACGCCCAGAAAACCGCCAGGCAGTGACCGTACAACTTGTCACCGATGGTCAGATCTACCACACGGGCAATGTAATCCTTGTTTTCCCCGCACGAATAGGATAAAGGGAACAACTCTTCCCCCTCCTTCATGAACTTTGTCAGTGGATAGGTATCATCTGCCGTTACCCTCATAACCCAGTCAAATCCCTGATCGGTAACGTTGAAGTAATCAAGAATATTAGGTTCGGGAGGCTCGCAATCGGAATGCTCAATAAGCACTTCGTAGCACTCTCTACCGTGGACATTCACCTTTCGGACTACCTGGGTCTGAACGGTTTGTGTCAGAACTCCCCCGGGATAATCGAAAAATCGGCAAACCTCCAGGTGACCCTCTTTGAGAACCGTTCCGAAATATAACCCCGGCCCTGTACTGACAATTTCCATGACTTCATCAGGTAGCTCCTCTATTTTGATGTCCGGTACTAATTTAACCTTTTCCGCATTTCTTCCTATTCTCGACATATTCAGCACCTCTTTCTTCATTTTCGCCCGGCTTTCCCAGAGGCGGCGTTTTACCGTGCCCAGGGGAATGCGGAGTCGCCGGGCAACCTGTTTTTGAGAGTAACTGGAGAGGTAGGTCAGCCGTGAGGTTTCCCGTAACTTCGAGGACAGCCTGGACAGGGCAAGCAGAGCCAGTTCCGCTTGAGAATCGGTATCATCGCCGCCAGAATCCACAGCATCACTGTATTCATCAATGAAACGCTGCTCATCCAGAACAACAAACCTTGGATTTCTGCTTAGCCGGTTACGGGCTATGTTCCTGGCGATCTGTCGTGCCCAACCCCCAAAATTGTACGGTGCCCTCAGGGTTGATAGCTTAAGATAACCTCTTAGAAAGGCTTCCTGAGCGACATCTTCCGCGTCATGGATATTGCCCGTCAGGCCGGTCAATTCCGTTACTATCCCCGTCCGGCAGCGCCTTACCAGATCGTTGAAAGCGGAAATGTCACCAGCTTGAGCGGCTCTTACCAGTTCTTCGTCCGATCTTGTCTCCATATATTTCCTCCGCATTACACTCTATTAACCCACGAATGCTTCAAAGGTTCGATTTGATATACAGGTTGCCCTTTTGCGGTAATACTGCTAACTTCAATAAAAGATAATCAAGAAAAGCGTCATCGAGTCGATTGATTCGTGATTGAAAGGGAAGTAAGGGTATAACAATGAAGCTGGTCAGGTGCATAGTAGTATTCTCGGGCTTTTCAATACTTCTGGCAGGTTGCGACGCTGCCGTCTCGGACGATGAATACGTTGATGATTTTTCTTTGCTTGATGGAAACTGTTTCGTGATGGAGGTTGATAGAGTTCTTGGAATACCAAACGAGCAACTTCCAATGGATGGTCTTCAGGAAAATGATTACATAAAGACAAATGAAGATATTCAATATGATATAGTCTTTTCCGAAGATGGGCAAACGGTGACAATTGAACCAGGATCTATCAATGGTCAAGAGACAGATGATGGTTCCGAATCAATAAATTACAATCTTGATGTGTTTGCCGGAGGACGATTCGTCGTATGGATAAATAGCGGCAGTTTCGAAGCCGAACTGACGATATATGGCTCCGGAGTTCCAATTGTGAAAAGCGAACGCGGCTATCTGTCGCCTTTTGAGAAATAGAAATGATCTTCGTGTTGACTGTTCCGGAATGTAAACATATGTTTAGCTGACAATGAAATGTTCTTCAGTTGTTCACGAAACTGTGCGAACAGATGACAAAGCCGTGAGAGCAGTTCTAACATGATATCACATGTCCGGTGCAGGAGCATACTCAACAGGGTCAGTCAGCCGGACACATGGTTCGGTCTCCGGTACAACATGAACCTGTACAGAGGCTGCTCGCACCGATGCATATACTGCGATTCTCGCAGTGAATGCTACGGAATAGAGAATTTCGATAAAGAAGTGCTGGTAAAGGATAACGCCATCGATCTTCTAAGTGATAAGCTGCCCCGCCTCAGAGTAAAAGGAACAATAGGCACAGGATCAATGAACGACCCGTATCAGCCGGCGGAAAGGACCATCCGCCATACGCGCAGGGCACTTGAAGTAATAGCCGGGAACCGCTTTCCGGTTCACGTAATAACAAAAAGCGATCTTGTGCTAAGAGATATCGATATCCTTGAAGAGATTGCCGATGTCTATTCCGCGGTTACATTCACGGTAACCACAATTGACAGATCTCTTGCCGGCAGGATAGAACCATATTCTCCTCCGGTAGAGGCAAGGTTCGAAGCCATTCGCGAGCTTTCCAGCCGCGGTATTCATGCAGGGATCACGCTCATGCCGGTTCTGCCTCTTATAACGGATTCAATTGACAACCTGAATGGAATAGTTGAACAGGCCTCCCGATACGGAGCGGAGTATATAATCGCCTCATTCGGCGTCACTCTTCGCGATCGCCAGCGGGAGTACTTCCTGCGGGAAATTGAAAAACTCCTCCCGGGGATGGGCAGTAAGTACAGAAAGTTATTCGGCAGCTCGTACCTGTGCAGAAGCAAAAACGCGGAACAATTGGAGGCTGTTTTCACCGAGAAATGCCGCGGCATGGGTATTTCCACTTCAATACCTGTCTACGATCCGCTTGATACCGGTCAGCTCAGTCTATTTTGAGCTTTCCTTTGCCTGCTGTTACTGCCCGGCGAGTTGCATAGTGTAAAGTTTCTGGTATCCATCGGGCGGGTCAAGTGACCATGCAAGTATGCCGAATTCATCTACATGAACCTCCCAGAGGAGGCCTGAGTGTCCGGTTATACAACCTCGACAGTGGTTTCTCCCAAGGCTCGTATGTATCCTCGTATGTTGTGAAACTCGAAGTGTTACTAATTTCAGGGCTCCTGACATCGCGTAAAATATAATACAACTCATTCAGCATCAAAGACAATGCGAAGATCAGTGCCGGGGTAACAGATTTCTTCCGTGTTCACTACCTCACAAAGAGCCTTGAGAGCCTTATTGTGCCTTCTGCTCGCCATGCTGTGTAAGCGCACAATCAGACTCAACCCCTTTTCATCAGGTATAATATCCGCAGGCAACTGGAAAAGAGTCTTGAGGAACTTGCGCCCTTCATCTTCATGACGAGCATAAAAAGGCCTTATCATATTCACGAGTTCTGTTTCCGCACGATATGCCACCATCTTGACTGCGTCAGTGAGTACTTTACGTTCCCGCTCCTGCGCAACGATCTTTTTGCTGACCGGGAGATCCTTCACTGCTATATACTCTGGAAGCCCTTTGATAATTACTTTAAGTTCACAGCACTGTTGCTCGAGAGCCTGGATCTCATCCTCCAGTTTCTTCTGAATCTCATTACTCAAATTGTTCCGTGAGTTCTCCAGAACCTGTTTCGCATACTTTCTCTGCAGTTTTCCGAGATCATTCCGAAGCTTTGTAAGCTTCTTTTTTGACTTCTTCCTTTCAGGATTCGCTATCAACTGCTCAGGATCAACTACCTTAATATCATATGTCCAGAGATGATCCAAGTTGAACTCATGACGCATATACCTGAAGAAGTTCTCCTGACGCCACCGTGCAAACATCCGCTCAGCTACTTCCTTTATCCCAATATCCTGACGGGTTGTCATCACCGAGGTCTGGTGCCCATTGTCACAAAGGCGTCGAACCTCACGCATCCAGAACTTCTTACCAAGAAGTATGGATCGCTGACCCAGTCTGTAGGTAACCTCTTTACCTGATGCCTTCATCTTCACATCAGTGAAGCAGTCATCAGACCAGTCATCATACTTCCCCTTGCGATAGGTCAGTACATCGAACCCCGATCTGTACCACTTTTCAAAAATCGTGGGACTCCAACCTTCACGGTCAAATATCATCGTGACACGGCGTGAATCTCCAACCAGCGTGCGAACCTCCGGAAGTATCTTCTCATCCATCATGGATAAAAGACCGTCGTTGACCGGAGCGGTTACGTGGAACAGTGGATCTGAATTGCGATCATTCACCCATATATCCGTGGTGGCCGGCATACAGAGACGGCGACGCGGAACGAATGTCTTCGGCAGTATGTGCTTCCTGCCGTGATAGGGACGGACATGACCGTCCACATACAGATAACCCAATCTGTCAGGATCATCTTCCACCCAGTGACGGGTGAGTTCGGAAGCATACTCAGAAGCCAAGCCCCGTTCACCCATCTCCCTGAGCTTTCTCCGAATCGTTTTAACCTCAGGGGCACGGTCAAGCCCGAGTATCAATCCAAGTTCTCCTGGTGCGTAACCACTCAACTGCTCCGCAGTTCTTATCCGCAACAGTGCCATGAACCCTAACATCAGAAGTGTCGAGCGGAGACCAAAATACCCGTTACTGAGACTTCCATATACCTTCCTGCCCGTATCAAGTAATCCCTGACCCAGCAAGGCTGACAACCCAAGTAGTACTCCCGCCATCGGCACTGCTTCTGCAGCAGCAAATTGCGGCTCCGCTTCATTGATCTTGCCTAAACTGGCCAGTAAACGATCAGTATTCCGTTTAACAGCCACACCGGAAGGACATCCCCTGTCTTCATCAGAACGTTCCCGGGGACGTTTCAATAAAACAGTTCTGCGCTTCCCGCCTGATATAGAGGCCGCTTTATGAAGTCGTCCCTTCTTGATCGCATGCCGTATCGTTCCCTCTACAACTCCGAATTCTTCGGCAACCTGCCCATTGGTGAACCCTTTGTCCAGAAGCTTCTGGGCATGAGGTAAATGATTATCTGTCAATTTGTGTGGCTTGCGTGATCTCGTGCGATCCTTGAGAGCTGAGGCCCCTTCTTGCTTATACTTGTTCCTGTTCCTGAACACCGTACTCTGGTGAACACCCAGTGCCTTTGCAAGAATTGATGGGCTGACCAGACCAAGTTCACAGAACATGGCTTCAGCCATACGTAAACTGACCTTGTCTCCTTCGCGATATGTGAATATCGGACCAGAGGAATTGTAGAATACTGTCTTCTCATTTTCTTTGCAGATAGCCAGACTATCGCTAAGAATTCTGGCACCTTGTGGAAGAAGCGAAAGCTGATTTTGAAGAACCATTGTAACCTCCTTGACTCGCATTATATATTACGAATTTGTAACGTAATGTCAAGGGGCAAACAGCAATATCCTTACTGGAAATTGAGGCTTGAAAAGGTAATCCTGCGATTACTGTTAAGACAGAAGCAAGCTCTTGAAGTGCGTGCTCAGACAAGGAATATGTCAATGCTTGAATGAAGAATAACATAAAGGGACAGTGTGATTCACCAGAAAGATCACACTGTCTGAAAAGGAAGATCAGCTATATGATGTCAGGAGCCCTGAATTTATACAAACTAAATCCGATTCGAGTCTATCCGAAACTTGCGGTATTGTTCC
>JAIORS010000212.1 GCA_021108005.1 Candidatus Aegiribacteria sp. | reverse complement strand
GATGATCATAATTTACTAATCATGTGGGGGGTCGGCTATATGTTATCAGGTCTTGCATCCGGGCATTATTATCAAAATATATTTGCAAAAATGTAATAAATCCATTACCATATCGTTGGCAATCACTTAAATGGATATGCGGTTTGCCAGCTTTTATCCGCAACTTGTCACTGTTATCGAGATATTGATATATTACATTCTGGAACTGTGTAGCAGTTCGATCAACCGCCGATACTCATTCGGCATCATGGAAAGGAGGTAGTAATGATTCAGCGATACTATAACCGGCAGGGGTGTCGGGCTTCCTAGCCTCCTTCTTTCAGAAATCACAGTCCTGTTCATTTGCCTATGGGTATTTGATATCGATCTCTGATTTCTGATAATTCCTCAACCATCACAGCAGGTCAGGCAGGGAAACCGCGCAACGTCTGAGATGCGTTGTACCCGGGGTGGGTGCCTCTGACGGTTTTCATGAATTAATCAGTATACAGGTATTTGTAAGTTTAAGGAGGGTGTATGAATCCTTTGATTGTCTATCGTGATTTCAGTGATGACGATGTGGACAGCATTGTGCGCATGTGGAAGGAAAGCATTTCTGGCTGGCCACCCGGTTTCTTCGGAGCATCGGAGATAAGTGCTTCAAGCGTTGCGCAGGAGGAGAGAAGCTCGGGAAAGCTTTTCACTATGCTGGCTCTTATGGCAGACAGGGTTGTGGGCTTCTGCAGGACCACCCCGTATGGAGGCGAACCGGATGCCTCGTATGTGAACATAATAAATGTAGTTCCGGATATGCACGGAAGGGGAATAGGCAAAGCCCTGCTGCTGGACTCGGTATCCAGATCAGTTGAGTACGGCATGAAGCGCATTGACTTGCATACATGGCCGGCAAACATGAAGGCCGTGCCCCTTTATAAGAAGACAGGATATTTCTGGGTACCCGAGACAAATGTATACATGCAGAACTACATGCCTTTTCTGCTGGGAAAGAAGGAGTTCCTTAATTTCTTGGGGGGAGAGGATTGGTACAATTGTTTTGACCGGGCACTTCTCGTTGAGCATGATGTGGAGAAGACCGAATCCGGAAGGGAAATCTTCCGGTATGTGTTCAACAGAAATGATGAAGAATTTGTAGCTGAGTTCGACAGAAGCGGAAGAGTGCTTTCCCGGATGGAGTACCCCGGCTTCAGCGCCGGATTAACAGTAGACTCGGGGAAGCAGTACTTTGTCGGTCGGTCGTATAAGGTGACCCTTTCGGGATCGGGGTTCGGTACGGAAAATTTCAGTGTGGACTGCGGCAGTTCCATGAAATGTATTAAGGTTTTGCCTGATACCACTTCAGTTGAACCCCTGCCGGTGAGAGTTACAAAAACACCCTACGAACCGGCCGATAGCCTGATAGTAAAAATTGAGAGCTCGGACCTTGAACTGGGTATCGGTGTAAACGGGGTGGAAAAGGTTACACTGCAATCTCCTATGGTAAGGTTCCTATCACCCGGGGCAGGGGAACTGGAACTGGACCTGAAAAAGCTTGCTCCGGTGTCCTCTGTACTGCTGAGCTATGCCGTTGATGGCGGTGAACTCTATGAAAAACAGATTGCTCTTGCATCCGATCTTTACCAGAGCCATGCCGTGGAACTGCCGAACATGGAACAGGGCGTTCATACGCTTTCAGTCAGGCTGGGTGAAACGGGTTACCTTGAAACAGTGGTGCTGGTTGTGGGAATGTGCTCCGGTGAACCCACGATACTGGATACACGGAAGGCGGCCGTGATAGTGGGCAGCGATGTAGTGCTCACTGTTGCAAGAAAGGGAGCATCCACTTCCATGTGGAGCCGCGGTGAAGGAGACCGTCCGAGAAAGCTTGGCCGGTTCTTCATTAACGCTGGTCCGCCTGTGGTGTGGAACTCGGATCTGCCCAAGCAGACGTATAGCCTGGAACTGGGCAACGATCATGTAACGGCAAGGACATCCTGGCCCTCAAGGCCTGGAATGACCCATTGGGTGCGAGTGCGGCTTGATCCTGCCGGGTACGCCGAGACATGCGCCGGTGTGGATAACGGCTCCGATGCGCTGCAAAAGGTGCTTTTCCGTGCCGACAGTAGTTTCAGTAATGTGTTTTTGCCCAAGAGCGACATGATACCGCTTGCGGACGGTTTAATGGTTGAGCCAAGGGTGTACAACCAGGTGCCGGACTGGGAAGAGGATCTTTCTCCCTTCGTCTCCGGGCTTGCTGCCCCATGGACCGGCGTTACAGGTACGGGAATATCCATCATGAACTACTTCCCCGGATGGACCGAACTGGAGTACGACATGCCGGGTACTCCCGAGATGGATGTTGCTCCAGGAGAGACTTTCGCGTCACTTCCGTTTTACATGCTTTACTCAGAAGGCGGCGTGAAGAGTCTCATGCTCAGGGCTTCCAGCCTGGACTGGAACACTGGCAACTGGACGGAAACAATTCCTTTTCTGGGACATAACCTCGCGCCGTTGATGGCCTCGGACACGAAGATATCTCTAAGCCATCCCCTTCACGGAGAACGGGAGGCACGAATTGACACTGATTCAAAGAAGATCTGCTCCGGTAAGGTTCGTCAGGGTATTTCCATATCGGGCAAGTTACCAGGAACAGGCGTTGTTGATGTGAGCATGTTCCTTGCCAAGCGATCAACGGTAATGCCTGTATACGTGGTGGAAGCCGGAAAAATCGTCGACGCCGGCAGGGACGATTCCGGTTGTCTCTTTCTGTCCAATAACAGGGTGAAGGCTCATGTTGATCCCTCTGCCTGCGGTCATGTGTATTCACTGAAACTGGATGGAGTTGAATATCTGCTTTCCTCCCATCCTGAGCCCTCCGAGTTCGCCTGGGAGAAGCCCTGGTTCGGTGGAATACACCCCCGGATCATGGACAGAAGGGAGAATCCTTATCTCTTGCAGAACGAGATGCCGAAGATAGAAAAGTATCAGAGAATCGTGGGCGGTCTGACCGAAACGGGCTGGCGAATGACCTGGCTTGTTGATCATAAGAAGTACGGCTCGGTTCGGCTGGACTGGAGCGTGGGTCTTGTACCAGGTGTTCCGGTGCTGAGAACCGTTCTTGAATGTGCAGCCTCGTCCGGCGCTTACCTCGATGGAGAACTGGATGTAAGGGGATTCGTTCAGCCGGGAGGGTCCGTCGCAGACGAAATCCTTACCGGCGAGAGATTCCCGGGTCTTATCCAGGGGCGTGATCATGCCGGAGCCTGGGCCGACATGGGCAAATGGGCTCGAGCATGCCGGGGCAAATCCTTCGTGGAGGTGTACACCGGGGAAGAGGGAATATTCTTCGGTGAGGATTACGGAAAGGACGGCTGTCATTTCTGTCTGTTCTGCGGTCACGACCGCAGAAGAACCCTCCGTATAACGTGGCTCTTCGGGGCTGTGGAAGAAGATGAGGCTCTGGCCTTAGTGTACAGGGCTCACAGAAGATAACTGATGAGCACGGGACTAGGGACTCCGGGTCCCGTGCCGTAATCCGCCGGGTTTAAGACCGACAGTTACATTTTCAGGGATATTCGCTATAGATATTCATCTGGGATTAATGGAAGAGCAGGAGAGAATGAAAATAGACATTATACCCATCTCCCTTGGATTCAGCAGAAGTTACGTGCTCAGGGGAGACTCGGTTATCGCAGTTGACTGCGGCTGCTCCGGGAAGGGCGAAAAATTCCTCAAAGGGCTTAAAGCAGCGGGAATCGATCCGGGAGATATTGGATTGGTAGTTATAACTCATGGTCATTCGGATCATGTCGGATCCGCCTACGATATTAAATCAGCCACTGGCGCGAAGCTTGCGATGCACAGTTATGAATCGAAGTGGCTGGAGAATCCTACCATGCCTTCACCTCCGGGAGTTACCCGATGGGGCAGGATTTTCATGTCACTTCGCAAATACATTATGCCAGTATCTGAAGTGAACGCAACAGTTGTTGATCTTCTGATAGGAAACGAAGGTATTTCCCTTGAGGAATACGGAATTTCGGGCAGTGTCATCTGGACGCCAGGTCATACCCCTGGTTCTCTCAGCGTACTGCTTCATTCAGGTGATGCCCTGGTCGGTGACCTGGCTATGAACATGTTTCCTCTGCGATTATCACCGGGTCTGCCCATCTTTGCTGAGGATATGAGCGCCGTTATAAGGAGTTGGGAAGAGCTTATCGAAAAAGGAGCCAAAATGGTTTATCCCGCGCACGGGAAACCTTTTCCCATTTCGTTTATTAAGAAAGAGATCAGGCGACAATCCCAAAGGGAATGTGTTTCAAGAAAGAAGTAAAAGGTAAAGATCAACCTTCGATTGTATTGACGGAGCAGGATTCCAGGAGGTATTGCAAATTCAGCCAAAATATCCAATTGTATAACAGATATCTTGAATATTCGGGACAACGGTGTAGATGACAGGTAATACACTTTCCTGATAGTAATCATTGGAGTAGAAATTATGATCAATAAAAAAGCATTACAGGGGAAGAAAATAGCAGAAGTATTCGTATTTTCATTACTTACAATTATTTTTCCCACATCACTTGCATCTGCATCGTTGGATATTCCACAAACAAGATCTGATTGCAATAATTCTCTGCCTTACAATTGGATTATTGATGAGATAGCTATTAATCAGGTTGCTAAAGAACAAAATATTGAATATGCAGGAAGTTGTATGTGGTCTCAAGTTACCGATGCATTTTCAGAAGGCACGGATATCTGGGCTTCATTCAATAATGGTCTTTGTCATATTGATATTTCCGACATCTCAAATCCTTCAGTCATTTCAGAACTATACATCCCCTGTGGATACAAAGGAATAACAGGTACAAATGACATCTTAGTTGAAGGCAACTACGCATATGTTGGCGATAAAGACGGACTCAGGATTGTTGACATTAACAGTATGGAACTGATATCGACATATCCTTTGCAGAGAGCACACACACTATTTCTATGTGATACCCTTCTCTATGTAGTTGACGGAAGCGGTATGAAGGTCTTCAACATCATCGATCCCGCTCTTCCCGATTCAATTGGTTTTTATCCAAGATCAGGGGCAGTTGGAATAGACATAGATGGTAATTATGCGTACATTTCCGATACAGGGAATATGGGTCTTACTATCCTTGATATAAACACTCCGGAAAATCCTGCTTTCGTTTCAGACTACCACACCCCGGGTTATGGGAACAGTGTTGATTTTTCGAACGGATATGCTTTTATAGCAGACCATTCTAACGGGCTTGAGATTGTTGATGTAACTACTCCTTCAAGTCCGGTCTTTAAGTCGCATATTTCTACATCCGGTTCCGCATACGATGTAGAAGTTGACGGTGATTACGCCTTTGTTGCCACAGACGATATGGATGTCGTTGACATATCCAACTTGAATACGCCGTTTATTGCACAAACATTTTCTACAATGGATGGTGTAAGGTCGATATTTCTTAATGGGGATTATCTGTTTTCATCCGAAGGTTCTTTTCTGGAAATACTGAATATTCAGCAACCGGCAAGTACTTATCTGGAAGGAAGCCTTCAAAGACCTTACTGGCTTCAGGAAGTTAAGATTGATCAGGATATCGCTTATCTCGCGGATATGGGAGAAATCTTTTCAGTACCAGGTGGATTGAGAATCGTTGATATCAGCGATCCGACATGTCCTTTTTTAAGAGGAGAATACTCGATGGATCTATGGGCAATGCCCAATAACCTGGATATCAGATACGGTTACGCTTACATGCAGGATTATATTAGCTCGATATATACACTTATTACTATAGATGTTAATAACCCTGATTTGCCTCAACTTGCCGGGGAGTACGATTCTTCTGCCAAGGATATATTCGCATGCGATACTTTAGTATACATTCTGGATAATGAATATCTTAAAATATTAAATTTGCAGGATCCATTGAATCCTATACCGGAAGGTTCATTAACCCTCAGTGACAACGCGCTTAGAATCTGCGTTAACAACGGATACGCATTTATTGCCGGAGATGGCGCTAATACTCTATGGATAGTGGATGTGAGTGATTGCTTAAATCCATATCTTGTAACTTCCATAACGACCGCCTGTAACTATACCAGGGATATTGTGGTGCAGGACAACCTGTTGTATCTCGTATGTGATCAGTGTATGCAAATAGTAAACGTAGAAGATATCAATAATCCAACAGTAGTAAGCACATACGATGAAGTTACAAATGCGACAGGTATTTGTGTTAAGGAAGGTTATGCCTATATAGCTGACTACAACTTACTTAAAGTTGATATTACTGAACCTGCAGCTCCTATTTATCTGGAAGAATATCCAATACCGGGGTGCTGTTACAATGTAGCTGTGTTTGATAATCACTTATTTGTTACCACCGAATCTTCGTTCCTGGTTTTTCAGGATTCAGATTTATTGCAGATTGATGATGAAGACATTTTTACCCTTGCAGGCGCAGTTCTATTACAGAATTTTCCCAACCCCTTTCATCAGCAAACGATTATTGAATATCAAATTGCATACAGTTCCCTTGTATCGCTGAATATTTATGATCTGATGGGACGGCAGGTACGAACACTTGTCAACGAAGATCAATACGCTGGTGATCATTCCATAATCTGGGATGGGAGTGATAATTCTGGAAATGCAATGACTTCCGGTATCTACTACTGCAGATTGTCTCAAGGAAATATAATAGAGACGAAAAAGGTTCTACTTATCCGATAGTGTTAATTGTTGATTTATTGAAATGAATTGAAAGGAACCATAATGGCGGAAATATGGATGCAGGTAAAGGAAATTGTAGCGATGTACGGATTGAATGTACTGGCCGCAGCAGCTATCCTTATCGCAGGGAAGTTCATTGCCAATGTTATAAGAAAACTCATCCGTAAAATAATGCGGAAGAGGGAAGTTGATACAACTCTGATAGGATTTGTCAGCAGTATCGTTTACGCTGCGATTCTTGCATTCGTCGTTATTGCAGCCCTTTCTAAACTGGGCATTCAGACAGCATCATTCATTGCAGTCCTGGGCGCCGCGGGACTGGCCATAGGCCTTGCTCTGCAGGGATCTCTATCCAATTTCTCGTCAGGTGTACTGATGATAATCTTCAAACCTTTCAAGGGGGGAGATTTCGTCAATGCGGGGGGCTGCAGCGGTATCGTAGAGGAGATAGGGATATTCACAACAACTATCAAAACTGTCGATAACAAACTGATAATCGTACCCAACTCCAGGGTAATGAGCGATACCATAACCAATTACTCCGCAAAGGAGACCAGAAGAGTCGATATTGTCGCAGGTGTAAGCTACGAAGATGATGTTGATAAGGTAAAGGAAATACTGCTGAAGATACTGTCAGAGGATGAGAGAATACTCAAGGACCCCGCGCCATTTGTCGGGCTGCTTGAAATGGCTGACAGCAGCGTGAATTTCACCGTACGGGCATGGGTGAAGAATGAGGATTACTGGAACGTGTTCTACGATACGAACGAGAGTATAAAGAAGACATTTGATGCCGAGAATATCTCAATACCCTATCCTCAGCTTGACGTTCATATGGACAAATAGTCCTTAATTCATTTTTGGCCTTCACTATTCTGCTGCTGAAATGCATTTATCCAACGAGGATTACATAGAAGTCATGAAGAGAGCTGGACTGGATTTCTTCTCCGGTCATTGAGAGGATCTATATAACCATAGAAAATTCGATGTATTCACTTATCGTATCAATACGAGCATTCTTGTTGATTTGTAATCGCCAGACTGCAGCCTCGCGAAATAGATACCAGGCTGCAGTGAACCCCCATTGAATACTGCGCTGTTCTGAGCCGATCCAACCTGATCGTCAACGAGTGTACTGACAAGCCTGCCTGATGCGTCATAAATCTTCAGCGAGACCTCACCGATAGCAGATAACCGATAGCTGATCAGAGTATTCTCCCTGAATGGATTCGGCACGTTTTGAAAGAAAAGGCTTTCCACAGGCAGAAGTGATTCTGGCTCTTCTTCAATTTCGGTATACAGATTCTCGTATATCTGAAGTCCGGCATCTTCATCCGCGACGTAAATGTACGATCCGGATGCCGTTACACCGTGAGAGAAGTACGCTGTGATGTAGTGTCCGAACTCGTAAGGCGATAACGGATTAGATATATCGATTACCCTGAGCCCGCCAAATCCATCAGCTACGTAAGCGTATATGCCGGATACGGTTACATCACGTGCGCTGTAGGGTGTACTGCAACAACTCGCCTCGGAAGGTGAGTACGGAAGAGATACATCAATTATCCTGAGCCCGCCGGATTTATCTGCGATATAGGCGTAAGAGCCGGAAACATCTACAGAGTAAGCGTAATCCGGAGTGTCACAGCCTCCGATCTGATAAGGCGATAATGGATCGGATATATTAATCACTCTGAGTCCACGCTCTCCATTCGCGATATAGGCGTACGAACCGGAGATAACTACATCATGAGCATAGTGTGTTAGATTAACGTGACTTACCTCAAAGGGTGAAGATGGATCGGATATGTCAATAATTCTTAACCCGCCACCCGCATCCGCGACATAAGCGTATGATCCGGAAACCATTACATTGAAAGCGAAGTCCGGTGTATCCACGCAACTGAGCTCATACGGTGATGAAGGATCGGATACATTGATCACCCTGAGCCCATCGTATCCATCTGCAAGATAAGCGCATGTGTCAGAAACATCTACACCCATAGTGTAGCCCGGTGTATCGCAATAGCCAAGCTCTACGGGTGATGCTGGATCAGATACATCGATTATACGGAGTCCGCAGTCGTCATCCGCGATATAAGCGTATGAGCCGGATAAAACTAAATCATAAGCTTCGTCCGGTGTATTAAAATGGCTTACTTCACCCGGTGATGACGGATTTGATACATCAATAATTCTGAGTCCGGCATCCCCGGCAACAACGTACGTATACAAGCCTGATACCGCTACACCTCGAGCGTTGTTCGGTGTACTTAAATAACCTGTCTCAGCCGGTGATGATGGAGTGGATATATCGATTACACGAAGACCTTCGCCATAATCCGCGACGTAAGCGTACGACCCGGAGACTGATACACTCAAGGCATAACCCGGTGTATCGCAATATCCGATTTCATCAGGTGTCAGTGGGTCAGATATATCAATCACCCGGAGACCACCGTTACCGTCCGCGATGTAGGCATATGAACCATATACCGCCAGACCGTAAGAGTATTCCTGCGTATTGTAGCAGCCTGCCTCAAACGGTGATGCCGGGTTAGAAATATCGATGACGCGGAGGCCTTCTCCAAGATCAGCAACGTAAGCGTACGATCCTGAAAGCACCACACAACGAGTATTGCCCGGTGTATTGCAATGGCCAATCTCGTACGGTGATGCCGGGTTAGAAATATCGATGACGCGGAGGCCGTCATCATCGTCCGCAACGTAAGCGTACGAGCCGGAGACGGCTACAGAATATGTCCAGTTCGGTGTATCATAATAACCGAGCTTTACCGGATTAGACGGGTTCGATACAGACCATATTTCAAATCCCGTATCACCTACTGCGATAAACAGAACCGAGTCCGCGGAATTGTAGAAAAGACCCTCGACTACTCCTCTGGTATGTATGTCCGATACAGATTGTGGCGATGAAGGTGTTGAAACATCAAGCAGATACACACCTCCACCAGAGCCACAGAATGCAAGCTCTCTTGTTTCATCAAGAGTAATCGCCCTGGATGCGCCAAAAGGCCAGTTGCCCACGAATCTTACATTGAGGGAATCTCCTTTGAGAATATTACTCTCAGTGTTTTCCAGGTAAGGAGAAGTCCCATCCTCAAAATTACTACTGTGCATCTCCGATGAATTCATATCGATGCCTGTTGTGGATATCAGAATTCCCAGCAATAACCCGAGCATATTAACTCCTTTTCGAAATCAGATTCTGCATTTTAGCAATATTATCAATATATATTTAATATAGTAATAATAAATGATTATATTGGAGTAAAGCCTGCTCATTTACCTGGAAAAATCTAACCCGGATTCATTCTCATTTAAAGAATAATGAATCAGGATAGCTATCTTGCTTGACATCGCGTATTATGAGCAATATCAAATCTGTGGAATTCTAGAGTTTACGGATCCTTTTATTTTGCAGCGGGAGTGCTGCTGCCGGTTGCGAAGGAGTATTCCCGATGGATTCACAATCTATGTTGGGAGTTAACATCATGAGTGTTATAACGATATTTAATAAGGATTTGAGGTAAATTCTAAAATGAAGTCAGGAAGTATCGCTCCGGTTCCATTCCGCATGGTGTCAGTTGACGACAGGTTCTGGACGCCAAGGATGGAAACGAACAGATTGGTGACCATTCCTCTCGGATATGAGAAGTGCAGGGAAACAGGACGTCTGGACGCATGGAAACTCGACTGGAAGGAGGGGGATCCATGCAGACCGCACATTTTCTGGGATTCGGATGTAGCAAAATGGATGGAAGCCGCGGCATGTACTCTTCATCTCCATCCGGACACCGAACTGAAAGAGAATCTCGAAGGCGTAATCACTTTAATGGAAAAAGCCCAGCAGCCGGACGGTTACCTTAACAGTTATTTCACTATGCTAGAACCTGAGAACCGATGGACCAACCTGCGGGACAGGCACGAGCTGTACTGCGCGGGTCATCTTATAGAAGCGGCGGTAATGCATTTCTCCGCAACCGGAGATGACAGATTCCTCAATATCGTTAAAAGGTATGCGGACTGTATAGATTCCGTATTCGGCAACGGAGAAGGGCAGAAGCGCGGATACCCCGGCCATGAGGAGCTGGAACTGGCCCTTGTTAAGTTGTTCGATGTAACGGGTGAGAACAGGTACCTTCAACTTGCTGATTTCTTCCTGAACCAGCGGGGTACAAGACCGCATTACTACGATCTGGAATCTAAGTACCGGAGTGAAGATCCGGCAGAGGATTACGAATACTGGCAGGCTCATCTGCCCGTCCGTGAGCAGAAAGAGGCTGTAGGACATGCCGTGAGGGCAATGTATCTTTACAGCGGAATGGCTGATGTCGCTGCCCGGACAGATGATAACGAACTGGCTAAAACATGCCGGACTCTCTGGAGGAATGTGACTGGGAAGAGGATGTATATAACTGGAGGGGTCGGATCAACTGAGCGGGGTGAAAGCTTCACCGCCGATTACGATCTGCCCAACGAGACTGCCTACGCTGAGACATGCGCCGCTATCGGCCTTGTCTTCTGGGCTCACAGGATGTTGCATATTGATGAGAAACCGAATGCTGAATATGCCGATGTAATGGAAAGAAGCCTGTATAACTGTGTTCTCAGCGGGGTCTCTCTTGATGGCACACGCTTCTTCTACACCAACCCTCTGGAAGTTCGTCCCGGACACGCTCTTGCGCAATCAGGTCTGGAAAATAATTACAGGTTCTCCCGGCAGGAATGGTTCAATTGCTCCTGCTGTCCTACTAACATAATGCGCGTTCTTTCGTCCTTCGGTCTATATGTTTACGCAAGCGGCAGCGACAGTATTTATATTCATCTGTATGTTGGAGGCACAGCGGAGATTGAGATTTCAGGGGTACGGGTGAAAATCCGGCAGGAAACGGATTACCCCTGGAAGGAAACGGTTACTATGGCCGTTGAACCTGAAGAACCTATTGAAATTTCGTTGTTTCTAAGGATTCCGGGATGGTGTGAGAACGCTTCCGTGGAACTCAACGGAAAGGAAATTAAACAGCTTCAAGTAATCAATGGTTATGCGGAGATTAGCAGATTGTGGAGAAAAGAAGATACACTGAATCTCACTCTACCCATGCCTGTTCGGAAGATCGAGGCTCATCCTGAAGTGCGCGGCAACTGCGGGAAGATCGCAATCACGAGAGGTCCAATCGTATATTGCCTCGAAGAGGAGGACAATACACCGGACCTGAACGACATCCGTCTGGATTCGTTAGCCGAATTCAAGGCTGAATATGATGAAACACTCCTTGGAGGGTGCACAGTGATTACAGGCACCGCTCGCATCAGGAATATAGATGGATGGGTAGATCAGCTGTACAGACCCTCTGTAACCGAAACCATGCCGGTGGAAATCAAAGCGATTCCTTACTGCCTGTGGAACAACAGACGACAGGGCGGAATGATAGTATGGATATCGGAAAATATCCCGAATTCATGAAAATACGTAATATGCCAGTTGGGAATTGTAACAATTTCGATAGGATTTTCGGTAAGGGAACGGTACCTATAGGCGCGAAGGTTCCCGGACGCGTTAATCTTATCGGTGAACATACCGATTATAACAACGGTTTTGTCCTTCCGGTTGCCGTAAACCGATACGTCCATGTTACCGGACGAATCCGCCCGGACAGATGGATTACAGTCTATTCAACCGCATTCGGAGAACAGCACCGGTTTTCCCATGAGGATGAAATGAACCGTTCATTGTCAGGATGGAAGCGGTTCGCGGAAGGCGTAATACGAGCGGTTCTTACGAACGCGGATGAACGTGCCGGAATGGATATTCTTGTAGAAAACGATCTGCCGGTTGGAGGAGGGTTGAGCAGCTCTGCAGCCTTCGCTGCAGGCCTTGGTTCTATTACCGCTGAATTGAACAGTATTGAACTCCAGCCGCTTGAGTTCGCTCGAACAATCCAGAAATCAGAACATGATTATGCCGGTGTGGAATGCGGAATTATGGATCAGCTCTCAATACTCCTCTCGCACAAGGGCAACGCTCTTCTAATCGATTGCCGATCACTTCAAATTGATCACATACCGATTCCCGCTGACTGGTCGCTCGTAGTGATGGATACTGGAGTAAGGCACGATCTCGCTTTTTCGGAATACTCCAAAAGACGGATCCAGTGTGCGGAGATAACTGAGCTGTACAGGCAGGCAGGAAGAAAATTCACCTCGTTACGTGATGTGTCCTACCGTGATCTTGGCCTGCTGGAGAAGACCACCGGCAGCAATGATGTCCTTCTTCGCCGGTGCCGGCACGTGATCTCGGAAAACCTTAGAGTATCCGAAGCCGCAAAGGCGCTTCGGGAATCGGATGAAGAAAGTATCGATCGTCTTTTCAAGGAATCCCACATAAGTTTACAGAACGATTTCGAGGTTACCTGCCCCGAGCTGGACAGCATGGTTGAAGCGGCATGGCTTGCGCCAGGCTGTATTGCCGCAAGAATGACAGGTGGAGGATTCGGAGGGTGTACGGTCAATCTTGTGAAAAAGAGTATGAGCGAGAAATTCATTGACGTAATTCTATCCGGTTACAGGAAGAGAACCGGTCGAGACGGAACAGCAATTCAGGTTTCGAGTATCGACGGCATAATGTCCCGGGAATGGAAGCCGTAATGAATTACGAGAGACCTCACCGAAGGCGAAATCCTTTTACCGGAAGATGGATACTGGTTTCACCGAATCGTTCCGTAAGACCATGGAGCGGAAGCGTTGAAGCAATTGAAAGCAGAATATCGCTACCGGAATTCGATCCCGACTGCTACCTCTGTCCGGGCAACCTTCGAGCAAATGGAGAACGTAATCCACCCTACGACGGGGTATTCGTGTTCGACAACGATTTTCCCGCCCTGGTATACAACGGAGACGATTCATTCGAGAACACTCCGCCATGGAAACAGGGTATGATGGAAACCGGCATCTGCAGGGTTATCTGCTATTCATCGATTCACAATATCTCCGCTGCCGACCTGGATGACGCATCACTTCATGCCATCATCGATACCTGGGTGGATCAGATAGATGAACTGATGGATTTTATCGATATCAGTTACGTACAGATATTCGAAAACCGCGGGCTCATGATGGGCTGCAGCAACCCGCATCCGCACGGTCAGATATGGGCAGCAGGGTCCGTTCCGGGTGAAATCGATTCCGAGGATTATCACCAGGCGGAGTACCTGCGCGATAACGGAACATGTCTCCTTTGCGACGTTCAGAGGCACGAGCTTGCTGAGCGTGAACGTATCGTCCTTGAAAACAACCATTGGGTTGTTCTTGTGCCCTACTGGGCCGAATGGCCATTCGAAACGATGCTTTTACCTAAACATCATTCGGCATCTCTTACATATCTTGATAACGAACAGAAGAATTCTCTAGCGGTAATATGGAAACGGCTTCTCCTGGCGTACGACAACCTTTTCAAAACATCGATGCCTTTCAGTTTCGGATGGCATATAGCGCCTGCAAACCCGAGGAATATTAAAGCATGGCACCTTCACGCACATTTCTATCCCCCTCTTCTGCGATCGGCTACTGTTCGCAAGTATATGGTGGGCTACGAAATGCTTGCCGAACACCAGCGGGACATCACTCCCGAAGAAGCGGCGGAACGCCTCAGGTTAGCAGCCGCGATTTCTTGACATCTGTAATAAATGGTAATAGGCTACGGGCTCTACAAGACAATATGATACATTAATATATGCAATATTATTATTAACCTTAACAATGAGGGAAATTATAACATGAGAACAATAATGCTTCTTTTTATTATGCTTCTACCCATTTCGGTATTTGCGGATTATAACAGCGACGGTTTCATGCAATCCGGTAGTTCCGATGATTCTCGCAAGTTTGAAAACGATGACATCACAATAACTGTTCTCAATACTTTCAGCTGTTACTATTCGCAGCATATTCTGGGGCTCGATTTTTCGAGCGATTCCAGCAATCTCCTATTCGTGAGTAACCTTGATAATATGCTGTACATCTGTAATCCGGATAACGGGAACATGATTTCGGGGATTTCCCTGAATTATGCAACTGATCCGCACCCGTGGGGCGTCTGCGTGGATGGCGCGGGTAACCGTTATCTAAATGATTTTACTGAGAGTTACATATACTGGCGGGGTACATCAGGATGGTATTTCATGGATAATCCTGCTGGAAAATACGGACATGGAATGGATTTCGACGGGTCCAGAATATGGGAAACCTACGATTTCCTGCCGAACAAAATCGTGAGTTTCAACACCGATGGTTCGGGGGTTCAGTTCCACGAAATACCGGAACTGGGCTCGGAATGTCCCAGTGGTCTTACCACCTTCCCATACGGTTCTGATATGGGCCTTGTGGTGACCTCTTACGATTCACACTATTTCTATTTCTACAGTTTTGATGGTTTATCCCTGACCAGCCTTGGATTTGTCTCTTGCCCTCTTCCTTGTGAGGGTTCAATCGGATTGACCTACTCCTCGATCAGAGATACGTTCTTCTGGAGCTACAAGGATACTTCTGACGATTACTGGATTACAGAGCTTAATATAGAAATAACAGGCACTGCTCTTATGCCTGTCACCTGGGGATCGATAAAAACAACTGATTTCAACTGATCTGAGGTTCAAGGCCGGGCTAACCTATTCGATCATTACAATGGATTGCACCAGGTTCTGTCCGGGTACTCTCAGCCTGCAATAATAGATGCTGCTTGAGACGTGGTGCCCGCTCTCGATCAACGTCTAGTCATATTGTCTTCCGGATGAGAATGCCGTTGGACACTCATTCTACTTGCCTGTTCTGAGTTCAGAATATTTGCAGCCTATAATGCACCACGCTCGGTAAATATGAGTGGTGGTTTTCTGCGACCACTCCAGTTAGGACTTGATGTCTCAATTTGCGACTTCAAGATTTCGAATTCTTCCTTGGATAACTGGAACATGAAGTCATCGCGGAACTTGGAAAGGTTGAGTCTGACTTGCTCATTTAAGTGGCGTGTTTCAACTCCATACAGTTCAACAAGATCAGAATCAAGAATAACTTTTGTATTTCGAATGATTAAGATACTTGAGATAATACGATGTTCTGTGAGATCCTTTTATTTTTCAGACAATTATTTCCTTTTCTGTTCTATCGGAGAATGTAGAGTTGACCTGCACTATTGATAACTGAGCTGGCGACCTAACGTCAGTTTGGTTGTCATCGAAGTTAAGATAGTGTCTGTTTCTGGTTGATGCAGTTAGGCAGTCATCCGATTTGTATCTTGAGTCTTTTACCCAGCGCAATGGCAACGTTTTCAAGAGTGAGAAGTGTTACTGAAGGATTCTCGGGATCAAGAAGACGCTCCAGTGAGGATCGGCTGGAGCGCATACGTCGAGCAAGATCACTCTTGGAGATGTGTTGTTCAGCCATTTCTTTCTGAATCTGGTATGCAAGAACGCGCTTGGCTGCGGTAGCCTCGGTTTCAACAAGAAGCTCTTCTTCCTTCAAGAAATCATCGAAACTGCTTCCAATATGTTTGTTCTTCATGATCCTGCCTCCTGATATTGCTTTAGCCTGGATCTAACTATTTGAAGTTCCTTCTGAGATATTTTTCTGGTCTTCTTTGTAAAACCATGCAGAAGGATCATCATGTTGCCATCAACAGTGAATAGGGTGCGTGCGATTCCGTCCGGAACATTGGTGCGCACTTCCCACAGGTACGGCTCAATCTTCCTCACAAACGGCATGCCAAGTGGCCAACTGAACTACACAGTCTTGATATCCTCCCCAATGATCTTCTTGTGCGAGATAGATAGAGATTTCAGCCATTTCCTGACAGGCTCTGTTCCAGAGTCAGTCCGAAAGAAGACAACATCAAGCCTTATATCACCAATACTCATACAACACTGTATTGTACCAAATTTGGTACACTTGTCAAGGGGAGCCTTTTCAATTTCTGCTGAACGCCTCGCATAACCAGCTGGCATTAACCCTAGGCGTAAAGCAGCGAATCTTTGCCAGTCAGCGTTGATGCGATTGCTAGGTGAATTCTCTATCTTTCATTGTTTCCATTACCCATATTTCTCTTTCCAGCCAAGATGGTCTTTTACCATTTGATGATTTAAGCATTTGTTTATTTTGTTCAATTGCCTTTTCTAAGGTAATCCAAATCGGTATAAATCCTAATTCCTCTTCATATTCATCAAGTTGCTGTCTGACATATTCAGTTTTTACTGTACATACATAATACTCTGAAATCATCTTAAATAGTGTTGTTTCTGATTCTCTAGATTGACTCATTTCAGTAATTCTTATTACTTTCTCTTTAATTTCTGATAACACTAGTCCACATTCTTCTTTAATTTCTCTTCTTAATGCTTCTGAATCATCTTCCTGTTTCTCTACTCCGCCACCAGGAAACTTATAATCACCTACATTAGTTGAATGAATCAATAGTATTTCTTCTTTTCTCCGTATTATTGCTCTTACTGCCTTTCTATATACTTCGGCATTAAATATTTGCCCTTCTTTGTAATGAATTATTGAATGCTCAATCAATCTTATTCCTTATTCGTGCGAAACGTGCACCTAACGTTAAAGTTCAGCAGCAAGATATGAAGACAAATCCGATATCAGGTGTATCTTGTCTGCTGCAGCCGTATGTTCGAATCCAGATTATGCTCTGGCGTCTTCTATATGTTTGGCAATAAGCATTTTAATCAGAGACTGCCTGGGAATACCAAGACGCTTGGCTTCCTTGTCCAGCGAGTGAATCATCCAGATAGGAAAGTCAACATTTACTCGCTTCTGTTTCTGTTCGACTCGTCGAGCTTGAGCGAGTTCCAGATATTCAAGGATATTCTCACCGTTGTCGAACTTCTTGTCCAAATCCTTAGCCTTCATAAATTATCACTTCCTCATCACGGGATCGTCGTACAGAGATGATTCGAATAGATGAATCCCGGTATGTGATGATTCCCGACCAAAGTATTCTATCGATCATTCCAATGACCATATACCTCGATTCATCTTCTGTTCTTGCAGGAATTTCAATCAAATCAGGATCATCCCATAGCTTCTGTGCTTTTTCGAAATCGATCCTGTGCTTCTCTTCATTCTTTTTGCTTTTGCGAGTGTCATATTCAAATAACATGGTATACTATTTATACCTCAGAGGTGGTGCATGTCAAGTGTAGATTTCCTGATTCGAACGCTCAGAATAACCAATACATGGCTCTCGAAGACTGTACTCTTTGCCTTGCATCTGGTTCATTCTGTTGTAGAATCTGTTTCTGTTCCGTTACAACTTAATTATTAAGATCATCTATCTCAAATATTATAATTTTTGAGAAATCCGCTGGATTATTGTCGAATACGAGAATTCGATCATTCCCAAAGACCATCTTACAACATGCCCACCTCATCTGAGCTGGTAGGTCAGTTGAGATAGAGCAAAGATGTGTCCCGGTGCTATCATACACTTCGAACATAGGAGATGGACTTTCTCCTCTGCCAGTACGAACCCAGAGTCGTTCATGTCCATCGACATGAATCGAACTTATGGCATTACGAACAGGATCTACCTCCCAACGGTCGCGAATTGCTTTTCTGTCATTGCTGTCAAACCCGGGAGTATCAAGAACGTAACCAAAGTGGGCGCTACTCAATTCCTCTTCAGTCCTGTGCATTCTTGAATAGGATTCTGTAATAGTGAATGCAGTATCACCTTCTGGAGTGTATTTCATAATCCGATACTCACTCTTCGATGATTCAGCACAATAGACGCTGCCATTCGAGCCTGTCGCGAATGCGAAGTACGGGATAGTCACCGGTCCATCACCATTGTGTTGATTGTATCGATATTCATAGATGATTCCCGGATCGGATGAATTAGTCCACATTGCTAATCTGGAGCCTATGAAGAGATTCTCATCTTCGAAGTAATAATGCGTTTGCAGTCCTACAATGGATCTATTGTGACCATCACCGATTATGCTTGGGGGCTGCATCGAGAACCCGGAGATTTCCCTCTTATAGTTCAGATCGGAGTCAAAGAATATCAACTTGCGACTCATGAAATCAGCTACACAAATATCTCCATTTGACAGGACTGCAATTGACGCAGGTTCCATGAACTCACCTGGACCCTGTCCTTCGCTCCCTGTACTGGCAAGATACTCTCCACTCTGACTGAATACAGAAATTCTATCCTTGAGAACATCGAGGAGCACTATTCTACCGTCTGGCATGAAGGCAGCATCTATGATATTGCCAAACACATAGTTTGAATCACCAATTTCAATTCCAATCGAGTCTATCTTTGTCAGTGCAAGCCTGGGTTGGTTATCTGATCGGTTGCTGTGTGTTGCGGCTAAATCGGATTCTGATTCAGAGCATCCGCTGATCAGAAGGCTGAGATAGAGAAATATTTGAAGAGGAATGCTCGGTGATTTCATTTATCTATTTTTCCTTATCTACAACGCCAAATCTACTCCAGCGCTTCGTTATACACCCTTGTTATTTCCCGAAATTTCCTATGTGATCCCAATTGATCACCCAACCGCCTTTTCTCCCATCCAAAGCCATGCCACAGTTTCGTCGCCATCCGTGAGTTCTTGAATACGCGAATTGAATCCGCAGCGGTCTGCAATAGCCTGTATTTCCTTTGGATTGTGTTTATACAACCGAATCGCCCTGTTCCCGAAGTCCAGCAAAGGTTCACAATTAGCGAATGAGATAACTGCCCGTCCATCTCGAGAAAGCAGACTTCCTATTGTGATCATTGAATTGTATAGATCTTTAATATGCATGAATGTTTGGCTACTATATATTAAATTGAACACATGCGCCGTTTGCCAATTTGGAAACGTCGCTTTTTCGAGTATTAAGTTCTCGGCGTTTTCGATATTCTTGCGGCATTTCTCCAGCGCGCTCCCAGATATGTCGATTCCAACCAACAGTTTCGGCCTCAGCTTAAGTACCTTGGTAGCCAGACGGCCGGTACCAATGCCGATTTCCAGAATGCAACGTCCATTGGTATCTCCAAGTTGTTCGAAGAAAGTTTCTCCATCATATCGATCCATGTATTTCTTCAGTTTCGGCGGATCGTAAACTGGATCATTTCCCTCTTTTACGAGAAGATCATAATGCTGTTCGGCGGTAACGATTTTCTTTTTATCGATCATCATCGTTTTCTACATTAAGAGCTTTTCGGCAAATTTGATTTCCTTCTCCCGCAATACCGCTTGACATGAATTACCCTTCCTCTCGTATTCACTAAGACCCAATCTTTAAGGGCGAATGTCTAGAATAACCAGCGCAGGCACAAACCTGTCCGGGAATCAAACTCACTGCGTCTGGTTGATTTTGCTGTTAGCTGATTCTACCCAAGGCTGTAGAAGAGTAACTTGCTGCTTTTCAAAATCTATACCGACCTCAATGCCTATCGGCAAGGTCAGCATTGGATGTGTATGGCAGCAATCAAAGCCATTTACTACAGGTACATGCTGACCATTGAGGATTTCTCTGAGTACATCAATTGGCTGTCTGTCGGTTCCTTTATTATCAAATTGTTGATGTTTACCTAAGATGACAGCCGATACTCTGTCAAATACACCATTTAGTTTAAGAAATGCAAATAAGCGTTCTACCGTTGCAATATCTTTAAGACCATCTTCTAAGAACAGTATATCGCCCGGATTGATTTCTGGCATATAAGGACTGCCCCAAATGCCCAGAATCGTATCAAGATTACCACCAATTACTCTGCCACTGATATAACCACTTCCTGAGAATTCACAATTATTTTCGTAAACGTTTTTCGCCTCATTTTGTTCAGTCCACTCAATCATTTCATCTGTCCAGTGTGTGGGGAGTTTATAATCATATTGTTCTGTACATCCTTGGCAGAGTACCTCTTTGAAAGAAGCGAATGTTTCATCAACAAGTGGTGGGAACTCACCGAAAGAAGCAACAAGGGCTGGCCCGTAGAATGTCACGAGCCCTGTCTGAGCATATATACCTAACAGCAAAGCTGTAACGTCAGAATAACCGATAATTATCTTCGGATCTTTGGATAATGCTTCGTGATCGATATATGGAAGAAGTGAATTGCTGTTCATTCCTCCAATAGTAGACATGATACAGCGAACTTCAGGATTACGGATTAGCTCATTTAACTCAGCTGCACGCTCTTGAATTGTTCCAGAACGATAAAAATCACTTTTACTCGTTTGCTTCCCAGCAATTAGATGAAATCCCTTTTCTGTAAGATATTGCTTAGCACGCTCAAATCTCTTCGATGCAAATACTGTTGCTGGTGATGATGGTGAGAAATAACCTATTACATCACCCACATTTAAGCTCTTAGGTAAGATGTTTTTCAAATGAACCTTTCCTGTATACAGTTAACAATCTGAATAACCTGCACAAGTGTCAGTCAAGCCCATTTTGAAGCGTTTGTGGCAGGTTCATTCAGCGGTTATGGCTTTTATCTCAATAAACATAGTCCAGTTGTTTCAATAACTCCACCAGATTGAATTTTGCACAGGTACAAACCGGCAGGAACCCCGTTTCCATGATGATCCGTTCCTTCCCAGCATA
>JAIORS010000211.1 GCA_021108005.1 Candidatus Aegiribacteria sp. | reverse complement strand
ATCGTGATGCTCAGGACCGAACAGGACGTACAGATATCGAAATGCGTACTGGTGAGGTGACACACTCTCAGTATTGATCCAACCGCCTGAGTTACGAAGTTCAAACTGATTGTCACATTATCGGATGTTCTTCATTGTTCTGGCAACTTTTCGCCATTCGTGTGCGATCTGGCTGATTTCAGCAGCGCCCAGCAGTATCACACACTCCCAGTAAAGCAGGAAGAAAGTTGCCATAAGCCTCGCAAGCGAACCGTATACCACTCCCCACCCGGGATTGTTAATAACCCATATATAGGATTGGGTACCAAGGCCTGTGAATACCATCGCCACAAAGGTTGCAAGTAAAGCCTGCCTGATACCTACTTTCCTGTTCGGAGCAGCCTTGAAAAGCGTCAGGAATAACAGCATAGTGAAGGTAATTCCCAGTATCTGAGCTATACCGCCTCCGGTGAGATGCCCGATTAAAGGCCATTGGGAAACAAGGTCACCCACCGGGCTGTCCACAACCAGCCGGGCCATTGCTGAAAAGATCAGTGAGGACACAAAGCATAATGCTACGAGCAGAGCCAGAAAGAAATCGTACAGTTTCCCAAGTACGATATTTCGGCCCCTGGGTACATCAAATATTCTGTCGAACGCCGTCCTTATTGTGCCGAACAGTCTGCTGACAAGCCATAGAAGAAAACCGAAACCGATTATTCCGGGTATTCCCGCATTACCTGTAAGAATTGTGCTTTCGATTTCGTTTCTTGTGGTCTCGGGAATGAGAGGGTTGGCTGTATCAAGCCAGTTCGTAAGGCCCTGTTGCAGGCCTTCGTCCTCCTGAAGCGCTATACCGCTGAACATGAGTATCATAAGGCCAAGAGGAATTACGGTTATCAGAACATTGAATGAAATGGCCGCAGCCGAGAAGAATACGCTGTCATCGTTCCATCTGTTATAAAGCCTTATGCTGAAGAATCTGATGAAAATCCATAATCCATGAAAGAATCTTTTTATCGATGCTGCTTTGATAAGGGAAATCAGCTGCCATAGTCCTTTATCGGAAGTCAGAATTATTCCACCGTAACGCTTTTTGCGAGATTTCTTGGTTTATCAACATCACAGCCTCTGGCAACAGCGATGTGATAGGATAGAAGCTGAAGGGGGATCACGCTGAGCAGAGGAACAAGCATGTCAGATGTTTCGGGAACTCTGATAATCCAGTCCGAGACCGATTCGATATCGGTGTCCCCCTCGGTGGCTATGGCAAGAACTCTTCCATGTCTTGCCTTAACTTCCTGTATGTTGGAAATAACCTTGTCATAGGCCGCACCCTTAACCGCAATCACCGCTATGGGCATCATTTCATCTATAAGGGCTATGGGTCCATGTTTCATCTCCGCCGCAGGATAACCCTCCGCATGAATGTAGGATATTTCCTTGAGTTTGAGGGCGCCTTCGAGGGCCACAGGGAAGTTCACTCCCCTGCCAAGGTACAGGAAATTCCTTACGTAAGTGAATTCTCTGGCTATTTCCGCTATACTGCTGGAATTCTCAAGAATCTTCCTGACCTTGTCAGGTATGGCCATTATCTCATGTGCCAGTTCAAGGCCCTGATTACGGTCGAGAATCTGTCTGGCTCTTCCAAACGCAAGGGCAATAAGGGTAAGAGCCATTACCTGTGAAGTGAAGGCTTTCGTTGAAGCAACTCCGATCTCGGGGCCTGCATGGATATAAACACCGGCATCCGTTTCACGGGCGATGGTTGAACCAATCACGTTGACTATTCCAAGAGTACGGCATTTCTTCTCTTTAGCCAGTTTCAGGGCTGCAATGGTATCAGCGGTTTCACCACTCTGGCTTATTACAATCATCAACGTATCCGGAGGCAGCACCGGGTCTCTGTATCTGAATTCGGAAGCGTATTCCACCTGAACAGGTATTCTTGAATAGGACTCGATAAGGTACTTGCCTATGGATGCAGCATGCCATGAGGTTCCGCAGGCGGTTATTACTATCCTGCTTATGGACCTCATGTCCTCTTCGGACATCTGGAGACCTCCAAGGTGAGCTGTTCCCTGGACAAGATCCAGCCTGCCCCTGAAAGCGTTCGTAAGTGATTCAGGCTGACTGTAAATCTCCTTCAGCATGAAATGAGGGTAACCATCCTTTTCGATATCTGTGATATCCCAATCCACATATTCAATACGTTCTCGAATTAGGGATGGGTGGCCGTTATCCGATTGAATTCCTTTGAGGCTGACTTCTATAACCTCGCCCTCCTCAAGGTAAACAACGTCTCTGGTATGTGAAACAATAGCTGCTATATCGCTTGCAACGAAATACTCGTCATCGCCTACTCCAGCTACAAGAGGACTTCCGTAACGGGCAGCAACAAGGGTATCCGGTTCATCAGCGGATAGTACTGCTATGCCGTACGCGCCATGAACTTTTTGAAGAACATCTTTTACAGCTCTGAAAAGTTTTTTTCCTTTTGCAACTTCCTGACTGATCAGCTTCGGCAACACCTCGGAATCGGTTTCAGATTCGAAACTGACTCCGGAGTCAATGAGTTCCTGCCTGAGTACCTTGAAATTTTCTATAATTCCATTGTGAACTACCGCTATCTTCCCCGTCATGTCAATATGGGGATGAGCGTTAGCATAGGAGGGTTCTCCATGGGTAGCCCAGCGGGTATGAGCTATCCCTACAGTCGAGGAATCGGCTTCTCCGGGATCGATTTTTTCGAGATCACTGACGCGGCCTTCACGCTTTTTTACAAACAGATTGCCTTTATTCTGAAGCGCGTACCCCGCAGAATCGTAACCTCTGTATTCAAGACGCTTGAGCCCGGCAAGAAGTATTTCCCTTGCCGGTCTGTTTCCTACGTATCCAACTATTCCGCACATAAATTCTCCATTGTAATACTGAATATCCGGAAGTCATTATCAATGTAACCATTTTCCCTGTTCTCGGCAATGAACCTGACCACAGGTTCCGTACCTGATGGTCTGATATGCATCCAGCCTCCATCCCGGGAATACCATAAACCGTCTCTCGTATCGTCCGCCGGACCGAACTCTTCCAGAAGGCGGGATTTCAAGACCTCGAACTCAGCTTTGAATGGAAGCTTTCTCTTGAACATGCTGTAGGATGGATAGCTTTCTGCCCAGGTTCCTATACTGGAACCGGGATAACTTCTTAAAAATGAAACCGCGCAGGCCATTGCCACACCGCTGTCCCGGCCAGCGTGAAAAGCCCGGTCGATGACTCCACCGTTACCCTCGCCGCCTATGATGGCTCCACGTTTTTCCATTTCCTCCACAACGTTGACCTCTCCCACCGGGCTGCGGTACAGCCTGCAGCCATGTTTCCCGGCGGCATCTTCCGCCAGTCTGGAGGTAGAGAGGTTAACAACAGCCGGACCCGGCCTTTCTGCAAGTATAAAATCTATTGCCAGTGCAACCGTGTAATCCTCGCCAATAATTCTTCCATTCTCGTCTACAAGGGCAAGCCTGTCTCCATCCGGATCAAAAGCAAAACCAATATCGGCGTTCTCATCTTTAACCGCGTCGGACAGTTCCCTGAGGCTCTCAACGGTTGGTTCAGCAACCCGTGGGAAATCACCAGAAGGTGTCATTTCGGAATTGATCACGGTGAATTCAACTCCCAGCCTGTCCATCAGCATCGGAGCGAAAGGAGCAGCCGCGCCTCCAGTAACATCAAGAACCGCTGAAAGCGGTCTTCCTTCAGAAACCAGCCATGGCAACGAAAGTACACCTTCGATATGCCTTTCCACGGCTCCGCTCAATTCGCGGGGAATCCCGACTTCTCTGTAATCAGAATGTTTCATTTCGGTGCTGAGTAATACCATCAATCGTTCTCTGTCATCTGACCTCAGGAAAACACCATCACCTCCGATGAGTTTCAGAGCGTTCCATTCACCGGGATTATGGCTTGAGGTAATGGCAATTCCTCCGCGTATTCCTTCCTTCATGGCTTCAAGCTGTACGGTAGGAGTAGGCACAATCCCCAGGAGAATCGGGTCACAACCCACGGACATAAGACCTGCGGATACGGCTGCCTCTACCGCGGGTCCGCTTCTTCTGGTATCTCTGCCGACTACAACAGGCCCCCTGCCGGAGAGAACCCCGAACGCGGAAGCGAATTCCGCGGCGTTGGCAACTGTAAGGGACTTGCCGAATATACCCCTTATTCCTGATCCGCTGATTATTGGTTTCATAAATCTTCCTTGAAGTGAAATGTGGAGCCGGCGAACGGAATCGAACCGTTGACCTGCGCATTACGAATGCGCTGCTCTGCCAGCTGAGCTACGCCGGCTCCGGAGCAATTGATATTATTGAAAAACACACGAATCGTCAATAATCTCAGAAAATCGATCCTTCACTACCGAATAAACTTACGGGGAAAGTAATGCTGAACTGGGAACTTCCAAGATCAGCTTCGGCTGCCGGATAAACCGAGGATTCCACTCCGTCAATTACTGCGCTGTCCATTGTTATATTGGCAAAAGACCGCCTGTACTCCATCCTGCCGGACACGGGACCGAGAAGATTTACCTCGGCTCCAACTGAAAAGGTAAAACCTGCTGAATTTCCCTGAGCTTCAACATATTCTCCAAAATCATCCGTTCCGCTGTACTTCCCGGTTATAAAAACTCCGCCTGCTCCCGCGAAAACGGAGAGCTTTTTGAAAACATTGTACTCCGCCAGGGGCATAATCGAAATCAGAAATGCGCTCAATTCGCCATCCCAGCCGATCGGGGAAGAGTTTTTCCAGAAGTATTCCCCTGTAATTCTGAAGTCCAGTATCCCGGGCGCATCGATATCTACAGCGATGCCTGCCGATGTCCCAGGAGTGAGAAACCTGTTTTCGTAAACCGAATCCATCGGAGCCAGATTCGAAATCATCGGCCCCACGCTGACCGAAATACCATCGGATGCAGCACTCGGTAGAACGGAGACCATTATGAGCAAGGTAATCTGAATCACTGTATTGAATCTCACGCTTCATCTCCCGTAGTGTATTCCTTCTTGATGTGATTAAGCAGTCCGCCATCCTTGAGGATATCGAGCATCTCATCAGGCAGCGGAGGAAAAGTAAATATACTGCTGCCAACGTGCACCTCTCCTGAGGCTGGATCTATCGCTATCTCATCGCCTTCTGTGAAATAATCCACAGCTTCCGGACTCTGGACAAGAAGCAGTCCCTGGTTAATGGCGCTTCTATAAAATATCCTGGCGAATGATTTCGCGATTACGGCTTTTACGCCTACATATTTTAATCCGAGGGAAGGCTGCTCCCTGCTCGATCCGCATCCGAAGTTCTCACCCGCGATTATTATGTCTCCGGGTTGAACAGCTCCAGCAAAGGCAGGATCGAGGTCTTCCAGGAGATGCTCCTTTATCTCGGGACCTGTTGCACAGGTGTAGGTGTACTTGCCCGGAAAGAGCAGATCGGTGTTGATATCGTTCTGAGGATAGTAGAACACAGTCATCTGAGTACCTCCCTTGGATCCACTATTTTGCCTGCTATGGCCGAAGCAGCTGCCGTTTCCGGGCTGGAAAGGTATATCTCAGCCTCTTTTTCACCCATTCTTCCCTTGAAATTCCGGTTTGCTGTTGAAAGACATTTCTCACCGGGAGCCAGAACTCCCTGATGCGCTCCAAGGCATGGTCCGCAACCGGGGGGCAGAACGACCGCTCCCGATTCAACAAGATCCTGCATGACACCCATTTTCATCGCCCTGAGGTATTGCTTTCTGGAAGCCGGGGCAATTATCATCCTTACGCCTGCGTGAACCCTTTCACCTCTGAGGATGTCTGCTGCCGCTTTTAAGTCCTCCGCCCTGCCGTTGGTGCAGGTTCCAAGGAAAACCTGGTCTATCTTCATGCCGGCCATTTCTTCGACCGGGACAACGTTATCAACCTGATGGGGACATGCAATAACAGGGATTATATCCGAAAGGTCATACTCCAGCGAACTCGCGTATTCAGCGTCATGATCACTCCAGACGGCACCACTGGTATCCATACCCAGATCCTGTAAGTATTTACTTGTTAACATATTGGCCGGGAATGCGGCGATCTTGGCACCCATTTCAATTCCCATGTTGGCGATTGTCATTCTATCGGATATCCTGAGCCCTCCGACAGCTGGACCATTGAACTCAACAGCCATATAGTTCGCGCCGCCCGCTCCCACATCTCCAATTATGGTTAGAATCAGGTCTTTACTGGAAACAGCGGCATCAAAGGATCCGTTAAGTTCGATATTCATCGTTTCGGGTACTCTGAACCAGGTTCTGCCGGTTATCCAGATACCGGCGGCTTCGGTTCTGTCAATACCGGTTGCGAAGCAGTTGAACGCACCGTAAGTGCATGTATGGCTGTCGCTGCCGACGACAATCGATCCTGGTTTGACAAGCCCCATTTCAGGCATGACCTGATGACAAATGCCGGTTCCAATATCGAAAAAGTTGGTTATTCCCTGTTCCCTGACAAATTCCCGTATCTTCATGTGACCCGCTGCGTTCTTGCTTGAAGCTGCGGGTGTGACGTGGTCGAGCACAATAGCCAACCTTCCGGGATACTTTACCTTCCCCCCCGGAACGGTGGATTCGAACTTGCCTATTATCGCTGAACTGTTATCATGAGTAAGGATATAATCCGGTTCAACGAACACTATCTCACCTTCCCTGACCTTCTTTCCAGCTGCCCGGCCAAGAACTTTTACCGCAAAAGTTTCTCCCATAATGCGAGACCTTTCTTAAGAATATTCCTGCTTCTGTGATCGATTCACTATAGTACGAATTATACAATCGGTTCCGTGAGTAGTAACCCCGAACTTTTTATATACAATTCATGAAGGGTTCCCATGAGAATTGTAACCGGAAAAGACAACATATCGGAAATGTGCGCAGACCTTCTTCACGATGAATCAAACCTGTCGGGTGCGTGGTGTGAATCCGCAGCCTGGCCTGAAAACGCGGATGAAGCCGCGGATTTCATAGGAGAATGTTCACAGAGGGGAATGCCCCTTACCTTTTCGGGAGGACTTACCGGTATATCGGGAGGAGCTCTTCCGGAAGGCGGTTCTGTTATATCAGCATCATCTATGAAGGATATCAGAATGCTTGATAATGGAAATGTTACCGCTTCCGCGGGAATAACGATTGAAGAATTGAACGGTTTTTTATCCGTAAACGCGAAAGGCTTCTTTTACCCACCCGATCCTACAGAGGAAACCGCTTCCGTAGGCGGCACTATTGCCACCGATGCCTCAGGAGCGGACAGTTATCTCTACGGATCAACAAGAAAATGGGTGGAAGGGCTTCAGATCGTTCTTCCGGATGGCAGAATTCTGAACATTAAACGTGGTCAGCACTTTTTTAAGAACCTTGCCTGCACCCACCCCGTTCTGGGTACACTTAACCTTCCGTCCCTTGCTCGAGAACAGCCAACTAAGAATGCCGCAGGCTACTACATGCATCCCTATATGGACCTGATAGACCTGTTCATCGGCTCTGAGGGAACACTTGGTTTCATAACCAGGGCCGAACTGAAACTGGCACCTGAACCTGAATACCTTATCGATCTCGCTGTCTTCCCCGAAAAAGCCTCGTCCTTCTGGAAACTGTACGATTTACTGCTGCGTGCCGAATATCCGCTCCGGATAAGAGCTCTGGAAATGATGGATGACAGGTGCATCGATTTCATGCGAATGCATCCAGGGGAGTTTCCCGCTCCGCCGGAGAACGCTTCATTTGTGATGCTTTTAAGAGCTGAAGCTGACAGTGATGAGCATCTTGAAGATACTCTGGTTCTTCTTGATGAGATGCTGACCCGATCCGATGCGAGCCCGGATACCGCATGGGGAGGTTTCGAGCCCTCCGAGAGAAAAAGGATCAAGGACTTCAGACATGCGCTTCCCGAAGCGGTCAACCATTGTATTTCGGAATCGAGAAGGAAGTACCCTCTAATTCACAAATACGGCTCTGACGGCGCGGTTGCGCCATCGAGATTCAGTGAATATTACGACAGAACGCGGAGAGTTCTGGAAGAAAGAGATCTTCCCTTCGTTATATTCGGCCATGCAGGACAGGGTCACATTCATGCCAACGCTATACCTGAAGATTCAATTCAGATGCGGATGGCCGATGAAGCCATGAGAGAAATAGCGGCAGCCGCTGTGGAAATGGGCGGGACAGTATCCGCCGAACATGGACTTGGAAAACTGAAACTCGATTATCTGGACATGATGTACTCTGACGATGAAATCAAAGCCATGGAAGCAATCAGAAATGCGATTGGAACCTGAACTGAACCCGGCACCAAACTTAATCAAGAGTTTCAAGCATAGATACAAAGAACTTCCAGAAACGTTGAAGGGAAGAAATGCTGACTCTTTCTCCGGGTATGTGAACATCCCTGATATCAGGACCCATGGATATCATATCCATTCCCCCTACTCTATCACCAATAATGCCGCATTCCAGTCCGGCATGTATGGATTCGATTCGTGGTTCCTCACCCGAGACTTCTCCGTATATCTCAATCAGTTTCTTAAGCAGTTCGGAGTTCTTATCAGGCATCCACCCGGGATATGAACCACCTGTGGTGAATGTGCATCCTGCCATCCGTGCGATAGCTGCAATTTTATTTCCAAGGGCGATTTTCGCGGTCGCAAGCGAACTCCTTGCGGTAAGTTCAACGGTAAATATGTCATCACTCATGGAGATAATAGCAAGATTGACCGATGTTTCTACAAGCCCGTCTATCACGCCGCTCATCTTTTCGATACCATGTGGAAGGACAAGGAGCAAATCCGCAATTCTCAAACCGGTCGCATAATCTATCGGCTCAGCCTTAAGAGGCTCGTGTTCCATCCGGACTTGAATTCCATTTTCGATGCCCATGAATTCAAGTTCAAGTTCCCCGGATACCTGATTCAGATATTCAATTGCGGAATCAAGCTCTTCATTCGGGAAATGGACAAGAGCGGCTGCATTCCGTGGTATTGCATTTCTCTTTGTGCCTCCTGATATACCAGCTATACGGCAGTTATAATTCAAACAGAGATCTCTGAGAATCCGTCCAAGAAAACGGATCGCGTTCCCACGGTTCTTATCTATTTCCATTCCGGAATGACCGCCTTTTAGTCCTGCAACTTCAAGACGGTAACAGCTAACAGATTTGGATCGTTCCAGGGGCATTTCCAGACAGAAATCCATTCCACCCGCACATCCTACAGTAAATACTCCCTCATCCTCCGAATCAAGGTTTATTAAACGCCTGAACTTTATCCATTCCGGATTAAGGTTCCCGGCTCCAGTAAGCCCCCTCTCCTCGTCGGTTGTAAAAAGACACTCCAATGGAGGATGGGAAATGTCTCTGGAATCCAATACCGCAAGCATAAGCGCAACACCGATCCCGTTATCCGCTCCAAGAGTAGTATCAGGAGAAGTGACCCAGCCATCCTGAATTACCGGAACGATGGGATCTTTTGAATGATCGTGATTACTCTCATCCGTTTTCTCCGGAACTATATCGACATGAGCCTGCAGAACGAGTCCGGGGTGATCAGCTGCTCTGCCTGAGCCTTCAGCATGGATAAGAACGTTGTTTTCATCGTCCCGTTTGTATTCCAGATTCCTTTTCTTCGCAAAATCAACAAGAAAATCAGCAATCCTTTCTTCTTCACCTGACGGTCTGGGAATTCTGCTTATTTCCTCAAACCAGTACCAGACTTCTTTCGGCTCGATTTTTTCCAGTATTCTCATTTATCTAACCTCTCATATCTATCGAATCTATAATGTATGCTTTCCCCCGGACATCCGAATGTGCTGAGAAAATATCCGAAGAAAACGTTTCCCGTGTCAATTGACGGTCCATCATCAAGCACCGACTGCAGATCAATGCCGTTATCCTTCAGGAGTCTGACCTCCTTAGAAAAGAATCTGTTACCTTCACTGCGGCTGAATTCAGGATGGAACTGCATACTGAAAAGGTTCTTCTTCCTGTCAATAAATGCCTGGATTGCTGTATGACCGTTCTTCGCTATTACGGAAGCCGTTTCAGGAATAGTAAGAACTCTGTCAAAATGTGATTGAAGAACTCTGGAAACAGGTGCGATTCCAGGTATCTGCAACCCGGCACCGGCTATTTCCACATCAATCCAGCCAGCCTCCAGGCCGCCCGGACAGCTGCTGACAGCTGACGAACCCAAAAGAGCTCTACAGATCAGCTGATGACCGTAACAGACACCCATCTGAGGAATGCCCTCCGCAACACACTTTCTTACAATCCCTTCCGCACCATCAAGGAATTCCGCATCTGAACATATGGATAAGCTGGATCCTGTGTGCATCACATGTGAATACCCAAGAGGGTCGGGAAGACTTTCACCAAAATAGACATAAACCGCTGTTGAATTGCACCCATCAGGGAACCATCTTCTAAAAAGAGGCGCCTCTGAACGATCCACTGAATAATCGAGTATTAAAACATTTTCAGGATTCATATGTTTTTCAGGGTTCTTCAATGATGATATCGTAGCTGAGTTCCACTTTCCCCCTGAGCATCTCACTAACACCGCAATATTTCTCCTGAGAAAGACTTACAGCCCGTTCAATTTTAGTGCGCGGTAGATCCCTGCCGGTGAAAATGAACTCGATATTTATGTATTTGAATATTTTAGGGTGTTTTTCAGTGGTTTCAGCACTGGCTTTTACGGTAAGCTCGAAATCCTTTACTTTCATTTTTTCAAGGATGGAAACCGCGTCCATGCCTGTACAGCCAATCAGGGCTGTAAGTAAAAGATTCTTGGGTCTTGGCCCTTGATCCTGACCGCCGTGTTCGGCGGATCCATCGATAGTGAATTTGTGATCGTCCTGGCTTATTGAAAATTCAAGGCCTCCCTGCCAGACGGCTGTACTGGTGAACATTATCAACTCCGTTTCCTCAGAATTTGAAGCACCAAATTTTCGATATTATGATACAAACAGGAGAATACAATAGAAACCTCTATCCGCCTCATAGTATACCATGCTCCTGGTTGAATAACTGATATGAGTAAACGCGATGGGGAATGTCGATCAGGGGAAGCTGTTAAGCCCCATGAAATTCGTTACTTTCCACTGGTTATTATCCTCAGTAAGAACAGCATTGTAGGGAAGCTCCATTCCCGATGCGGTACTGAATATCAGTGGAATGACAAGATCGTCTCCGTTGCTGGAATACTCACCTATCTGCATTTCATAAAGTGAATAACGGGCTTTCATTACGGGAAGTTCCATTGTGGTTGTCAGATAGTCCAGTGCTGACCAGTCATCTATCTCATCAGCAGTGGCAGTATAGCCGGCAGCTGTCAATCTGGATAATGTAGATTCTTCGTTGTCCTTGATATTCTCATTTAAAATATCCAGCATTATGTCTATTTCCTCCAGTCCATCGTTGGAGATAAGCTGGGATAACATAAAACTGTTGCCTTCTTTAAGAGCCAGAAAAAATTCCTGTAAAACGAACGACGGGTCGTTGGGAACTAAATCAACAGGCACATCTTCGTCGAGGATATCAACCACTTCCGTGATCTGAAGTGAATCCTGTGATGATGGTTCATCGTCGATCGGGACGTAAACCTCTTCCGTGATCTGAAGTGAATCCTGTGATGATGGTTCATCCTCGGCAGGCTGTGCGCAGAGATTCGCAGAAAAGATGATTAAAACAATCGCTAAAAATGCTATGAGTCTCAAGAACACCCCCCCCTCAGATATCAAAGGCCTACGAACACATAAAAAGAATAGTGAATAAAAGCAAGGAGAGCAAATCACCCATTTCGCTTTTCTCTAGTGTTGCCGGATTTACCACCATCTATTGAATCCATAAGTTCAATCAGAACAATGAGATTAAGCAATTATACCGATGAAAAAGCGAAGCACTCCGTTTCCCTTACTCAGAACCCCAAATGCCGAGCGTTTCAAGAACAATTCTGTAGGATAGCTCAAGTCCATTAGTGGCAACCCACTCTTTTCTGGAATGGAATAGCTCTCCGCCTGTTGGCAGATTAACAGTTGGTATTCCCATGTAAGACAATCTGGAGCCATCTGTACCACCTCGAATTGAGCTTTCCTCCGGATTAAGCCCAGCTTTCTCGGTTCCCCTCAGAGCGAATTCCACCGCCCTTCTGTCCTCCCGAAGGATCTCTCCGGGATTCCTGTACTGCTCTGACATCTCCAGAGATATTTCCGCTCCGGGGTATTTTGCCTTAACCCACTTTTCAAGGCTCCTCATCGTTTCAATTCTTGATTTCATTCCTTCGGATGTAAAATCACGAAGAATCATCTTCAGAACTCCCTCAGAGGTAACAGATGATATGGAAAGGGGGTAGTAATATCCCTCATCGCCCGAACTGTTCTCCGGCATTTCTTCGGAAACTATCGATCCTGCAATATCGGCCAGTACCCTTACCGCGTTTACCATTATTCCCTTGGCGCTTCCTGGATGTACTTCTCTGCCCTTCACATTCCAATTCGCCGACCAGGCGTTAAAGGTCTGGATATCAACTTTTCCTACACAACTTCCGTCGATAGTATAAGCGAAATCAGCGCCGAATCTCCCGGTGTCGAAATTATCCATACCTCTTCCAACTTCTTCATCGGTAGTAAAGGCAATCCGCAGCGGTGGTCTGGGTATTCTTCCGTCACTTATCAGAGTTCGCAATATTTCCATAATGATTGCGACGCCAGCCTTGTCATCGGCGCCAAGAAGTGTTGTCCCGTCTGAAGTGATAATTGTATCTCCAACATATCTCAGCATATCAGTGGTATCCGACGGATTGATAACCACTCCTTCGCAAAGCTCAATTGGATTTCCATTCCAGTTATGATGAAGAACGGGGTTCACATTTTCGCCTGGGGCTTCCGGTGAAGTGTCCACATGGGCAAGAAGGCCTATCACTGTATCTCCGAGTCCGTCTCCTGGGAGGGAAGCGTATAGTGTTCCCTTCTCATCAAGTTCAATATCGTCCATCCCTAATTCCCGGAGTTCACCCTCAAGTACCCGCAGGAAGTCCATCTGCCGGTTAGTAGAGGGTGATGCCGAAGATGATGAATCGGAAGCGGTATCTGTTCGGGTATACCTGAGGAATCTGTCGGTAAGGTCTGACATTGTTTCTCCTTTTCAATCATGGAATATTTGATGTATATATACCCAAGTGCAAATATGGGAACAGTCTCAGATCACTAATTCATGTTGTTTCCATCAACCGGGAAGAAGGTATATGAGTGGCATCGTTCAGGAATAGAAGCATTGTATCCATTAGAGATATGTCGCGTGATGATCTGAATAAAGTCGTGGAAACAACAGAACTTGTAAAAAATGGCGAAATATCGAACTTCCTGGAAGGAAAAACGGTAGCAACTCTTTTCTTCGAGCCTTCAACAAGAACTCGCCTGTCTTTTGAATCGGCCGTATTCAAAAGCGGGGGATCCGTTTTCGGTATCGCCAACCCCAAGGCTTCCTCACAGAGCAAGGGGGAATCCTTTGCCGATTCGATCAAAACTGTCGCTGGTTACTGCGACGTAATCGTTATACGTCATCCTGTTGAAGGAGCAGCACGTATGGCTTCCGAACTATCCAACACACCGGTTATAAACGCTGGTGACGGATCGAACCAGCATCCTACACAGACTTTTCTTGACCTGTTTACTATAAATGAGCAATTCGGACGCCTTGATAATCTGAGAATCGGCATGATGGGAGATCTCAAGTACGGAAGAACTGTTCACTCCCTTGCCCATGCCCTTGCGATGTTCGGCAACGAACTGACATTCATTTCTCCGCCATCTCTCCAGATGCCCGGGCATATACTGAAAGAACTGGATGACAGGAATATCCGGTACAGAAGTATTGTAAACCTTGAAGAAGCGGGAGACTACGATCTTGATATTCTTTACGCTACAAGAATACAGAAGGAACGTTTCGGTGATCCGCAGGAATACGAAAAAGTAGCGGGTATATACAGGATTACACCTGAAACCATAGAACTTCTGGGAAAGAAAATAAGGGTAATGCACCCTCTCCCAAGGGTTGATGAGATTGCCGAAGAGATCGATTCAATGCCCAACGCAATCTACTTCGTTCAGGCACACAATGGTATCCCTACAAGACAGGCGCTGCTCGGCCTGGTAACTGGAGGGCTGGACTGATAGTGAGAACATACAAAGTATACTCTATAGAGAACGGTACAGTGATCGATCATATTCCAACCCCTCTTGCCCTGAAGGTAGTCCGAATACTGGGGCTGGAGAATGAGGGGATAATGACAATCGGGATCGGATTCCGATCGGAGAAACAACCAATCGGTAAGGATATCCTGAAGATCGAAAACCGTGAACTGTCCCATGAAGAAACAAACAAAATCGCCCTTATCGCACCAGACGCGACAATCAATATCATCAAAGACGGCGATGTAGCGGAAAAACGCCAGATCACTCTGCCCTCAGCGGTTAAAGATATACTCACATGCCCCAATCCAAACTGTGCTACCAACATACTTGGTGCCAGAAAACATTTTCTGCTTGAGAACAGGGATACCGTTACCTACAGATGCAAATACTGTGAAAGAGCAACGGTTGTAAACCCGGATATGCTAACAACAAAGTAATAGCACATTAGACCTGAAGTCGTGCAACTCCCGTTTCATCGATTTTGATGCTTAATCGAGCCTGTCATTTATCGTGGATCTGATCCGGATTAATCCATGAATGGATATCCAAAATCAGTTGCCGGAATAAAAGTCTCCTTTATAGTTCTGGGACTCACCCATCTAACAAGGTTCAAGGGTCCTCCGGCTTTGTCATTCGTACCTGACGCCCTTGCTCCTCCGAAGGGCTGAAGTCCCACGACGGCACCGGTGGGTTTGTCGTTTATGTAGAAATTGCCTGCCGCATAACGCAAAATGCGACACGCAGTGACAAAAGCATACCTGTCCCTGCTGAATACAGCTCCCGTCAGGGCGTAAGGCGATGTGTCATTACATATAATCAGAGTTTTCTCGTAATCGTCATCCGGATAAACGTAAATAGTCATCACCGGTCCGAATATTTCTTCGCGCATTGTTACAAATTCAGGATCTTTCGTCAGAATAACCGTAGGCTGTATGTAATAACCCTTCGTCTTGTCACCGATTCCTCCCGAAACTATTTCAGCGGAATCAGATTTCCGTGCCAGTTCAATATAATCCATGATGTTGTCAAAAGATTTCTCATCTATGACCGCGTTGACAAAATTAGAATTATCCATGACATCACCTACTTCGATATTCGATATCATCTTCACCAATGCACCCCGAACAACGTTCCACATGGACTCAGGTACGTACGCTCTTGAGGCAGCGGAACATTTCTGCCCCTGATATTCAAAGGCACCCCTCACGATAGCGGTGGCAGCTTCGATGGGGTCAGCGGATTGGTGTACGAAAATAAAATCTTTTCCTCCCGTTTCGCCAACAAGTCTGGGATAGTTTTTATAGACGCTCAAGTTTTCTGCAACCTTTTTCCAGAGGCCGTTGAATGTGGCGTTGGAACCTGTGAAATGCAAACCTGAAAAACCGGGATGAGCCAGTACATGATCTCCTATCAGGGAACCCCTGCCGGGAATGAAGTTTATCACACCGTCTGGTAATCCTGCCTCCCGGTATATCTTCATTAAATAGTAGCTGGAAAGAAGTGATGTTGTCGCCGGTTTCCAGACGGTTACATTGCCCATCAGTACAACTGACATATTCAGGTTGGATGCAATGGCTGTAAAATTGAAAGGACTGACGGTGAATACAAAACCTTCAAGGGGTCTGTACTCTATTCTGTTCATCTGCTCCGAAGTTGAGGACGGCTGTCCACTGTATATCTGCGACGCGAACCATGCGTTGAATCTGAGGAAATCCACTGTCTCAACTGCAGCGTCTATTTCAGCCTGATAGACATTCTTCCCCTGTCCAAGCATTGTGGCTGCATTAATCACATATCTGTATTTCTCCGCTATGAGATCGGCCGCCTTCAGAGAAATGGAAGCTCTCTCGACCCATGACAGTGTAGCCCATTCCTCCCTGGCTTTCATTGCAGCCTCAATTGCGTCTCTCACCTCCTTTTCACCTGCTTTATGATAAGTCGCAAGTACATGCCGGTGATCACATGGCATAAACACTTTTCCTGTATTTCCCGTCCTTACTTCCCTGCCGCCAATTATCAGTGGTATTTCGACCTCAGTTGAGGCCTGCCTTTCAAGTTCCTCTCCTATATGATCCCTTTCAGAACTTCCCCTGGCGTAACTGTAAACCCTCTCGTTTTCCGGCTCTTTAATTGAGAATATCGTATTGTTCATTGTGCAATTTATCCTTTCATCCGATACGTTATGTTCAGCTAACATAACGTATTCTGCGTATTTTTTCAACTTCCCTGCCGCTGGTTCGTGCCCTTATGCGACAATCCTGCCTTCCGACAGTGATTTACCCAATGCGCTGATTCTGGATTTCTTGAACTGACAGGATCTCTTGATCTGTGCTTGAGACACTTGACTTCGCATTGCTTATGTTGATAAAGTTGAACAGAGAAATACCAGGAAACATATTTAGAACCCCATAATCATTGTTAAGTGAGTAAAAATGGAACATTCTGTGTTGTCCAGGGCATGTAGAATCTGTGGCAACTCGGTGAATAATACTCCTTACATTCTTCATGAAATGATGTTCGGATCTCGAGATGAATTTGAGTATTTCCAGTGTTCGAATTGCGAATGCCTGCAGGCAACTGAAATTCCTGAAACGTTAAGCAAATACTATTCCAATGATTACTATTCATTCTCCAAGCCGAATATCTCAAAACCGAACAAAGCATGGTGGTATCTCAAGCACCGGAGAACAGGTTATTACCTGAGTGGCAAAGGTCTTGCGGGAAGGATCCTGTTGAAACTGTTTGGTGAGCCACGTCTTCCAAAATGGGTAAAATCCTCAGGAGTTCATGTGGACTCCAGAATACTGGATGTCGGATGCGGCGCCGGCCACCTGCTAATGCATCTCCACAGGAAAGGCTTTTCTGATCTAACAGGATATGATCCGTATATTCAGGAAGATTGTTATTATGAGAATGGGGTTAGGGTCTTAAAAAGAGACCTTGATGAAACAAGTGAGTCTTTCGAATTCATTATGCTGCATCATTCTTTTGAACACCTTGCGGATCCGCTGGATACATTAAAAAAACTTCGTAGGAAAGCATATGACAAAGGGCTCGTTCTGATACGAATCCCTGTTGCTTCATCATTCGCATGGAAGCATTACAGAACAAACTGGGTTCAGCTCGACGCTCCGCGGCATCTTTTCCTGCACTCCATTAAAAGCATGACGCTGCTATCCGAAAGTGCCGGCTTTGAGATTGAATCCATTGAATTCGATTCCGATGCATTCCAATTCTGGGGAAGCGAGCAATATGTAAAGGGAATTCCGCTGCACGATAGAAGATCCTGCAAATATGGCATAGACAGCTCCATTTTCACCCGAAACGATTTGGTAAGGTTTCAAGAGAAAGCAGAAGAATTAAATGCCGCTAAACAAGGTGACCAGGCATGCTTCCTTCTGCGGAAGATAACTATTTAACCCAACCGCCATCTCAGGAACAGGAAATATGCATCTGTTCTCCGTCAGTGAAGTACAGTAAGCTTCGTGCAGCATCTGGTGATTCCATCCGGGGAAATAAGCTCAACCAGATATATTCCCGGTCTGTATGTAGAAACATCAAGCAGAATATCCTCTGCGTTACAGATCATCTCGTCAATTATTCTACCGGAAATATCCCGGATCCTGAACAGGCTATCTTCAATATGTCCTGTGTGGAATATGGCGGTTCCGAAACAGGGATTGTTTACGACGGATATATGCACTGATTCCGATAAAAGATCATCATCTTCCTCGACTGAAACCAATGCCATCGATGGAACCAGTGTGGGATCTCCTATCAGCGTCATTCCCAGATGCCATGATCTCTCGTGTCCTACAAACCCATTTGAGACTATCTGATTCCACCAGTCTCTATATCCCTCCCCTATTGATCCGTCGTTGCCCATGGGGGCATAGAAATAGTTGAACCGAAGCATTGCTCCGGATTTGGTGCTTCCAACAGCAGCAAGACCATTGCTGTTCTGAAAAACGTATGCTCCACCCATATAACCGCTGGTTGTAAATCTACAGTTGGAGCATGCAAACAGATTGTAGAAATGAGCCGGTGGCTGTATTGCAGCAATTTCGTAGTTGTAAGTTGGATACATTCCCGGATACCAGAGGTGATAGGAAGGGCATGAATGAACAAAAGGACTTATCCAGGAATAGCTTGCCGGTAAGCGAATGTTCTCATAGTCGGAGTCAGTAGTTACCACGTTATCGTTAACAAGATCTGTATTGGGGTACAGGAGCTGCATATTCTGCTGGAAATCGATACCGTAAAAAGCCCAGTCGTCATCAACGTAACAGAGCGCCTGAAGAGGCTCGGTATCACCCTCATCGCGCCAGCTGTGATTCTGATTCAGATACGATGTTATAAGTGATACTTCATCACCAAGATTGCTTGTGAGAATCCTGCCGATGTAAATCTCAGGATCAAGTTCTCCCGACCATGTATCGTACTTCCCATCCTGACCAGATACTCCTCCGGACGGATATCCAATCCATAAATCCTGCCAGCTTCCATTAAGATCCATAAAAAAGTAATCGGACGGGAACTCTTCGCTTGAATCCAGGATATCGTTGTCTATCATAGACCATGCAACGGGAAGATCTCCAACAAAAACAGCTCCTTCCAGTCCCTGATCATGGCGAACCATAAGGTAATCTTTCAGTTCTTCCGGCGTGCTGTATGTGACTTCAACGACTTCCACGGTAAGCCCATTGCAGCTTATATCTGCAGCCCATCGTTCGATCAGGGATAAACCAACAGCAGAAGCAAGACCGTTTTCGAGAATTACCAGAAAACTGGTTCCATCCCTTTCAGAACCGGTTTGCAGAACTGTATTCACAATCAGCGGTACAGTCGGAGGTCGTGTCGCCTGCCATTCCTCCATTGTTTCAGGAGTGTAGCCTTCAGGATACGTTGTCATAGCAACACCGGAATAGTCAAAACCGGTACTCAGCGTCAAAGTAAACAGCAACATTAACATGAGTCCTCCTTCTACAACGCAAACCATTACTGGAATTCGAACTCGTTGTCTTACGTATATAATGGATTCTTCGATACATATAGTAACTATTCTCACCTTTGTCCCGATGTTTCGCTTGTCCAACGCCATTTCTGGAGAAGACCAGTGTCATCCAGTTCTTTATAGCTGTGAATTGAGTGTGTATTGACAGGGCTGATGCTGAATTGTAAATTTCGTAGTAATCTTATTGGAAATACATATTGTTTGAAAGGAAACACTTATGAGAAAGGCCATTTCAGCGATCATTCTCCTATCCGGTTTCATCATGGCAGGTGCTCCCTCATTCGGCCCCCTCAGCTGGATTGAAGCTTCTGGAAACAGGATTGACGTTGGATATTACGGAGCCCCCTGCATCGCGGACTGGGACGAAGACGGTCTGAAGGATCTGATACTGGGCCAGTTCACCGATGGCAAAATAAGGTTTTATGCAAACTCCGGTTCAAACGATTCTCCAATTTTCACCGGTTACAGCTTCATTCAGTCGGACGGAGCAGATATTAAATTGCCCTCTGGTTGATGCACCGGCGCAACTAATCCACAGGTTGTGGATTTCAACAACGATAGTATCCTCGATATTGTTGTAGGTGATAGAAACGGCTTCGTTAATTACTTCCGCGGTACAGCTACAGGTGTATTAACAGCGGAACCGAATATAAAAGCGAGTGGAACGACCATTGATGTAGGATACAATTCCGCTCCGGTTATTGTTGACTGGAATGAGGATGGGCTTCTTGATCTTATTCTGGGACAGGAAAGCACATCCCCGGGAAGCGTACGCCTGTATCTGAACAGCGGAACACCGGAAAACCATGCATTCACCACATACACCTGGATCCAGAGCAGCAGCACGAATATCAAATGCTCCCGCTGTGCTCCGCAGATAGTTGATCTCAACCTGGATGGAAAAAAGGATCTTATCTGTGGAGAATCCTACGGCAAAGTGCTTTACTACGAGAATGTTGGTTCAAATGCCTCCCCTGTATTCAGCGGTTATGAGTACCTCGAAAGCAACGGATCAATCATTGATATTCATTACGGATCAAGGCTCTGGGTGAATGACTGGGACGAAGACGGACTCCCCGATCTCATTTTAAGTGATTACAACGGCTGGGTATACCTGTGCCATGGCGTTTCTACAGGAATCGAAGCATGCACCGAGCTTAACACCTGCTGTGAATTGAGCATTTCCAGAAGCCCCACAAACGGCCCCTTCAGTGTGGATTTTCTTCTTGAAGCAGACAGCGATGTGCAACTTCGGATATACTCCGCTAACGGCAGGATTGTATCCGAATCAGGAATCGTCCAGTTCACTTCCGGTGAGCACAATTTTAGATTCGATATTTCCGGCGAACCGTCCGGCATATACTTCGTTCGGTTTGTTACTGGAAGTATGGTCCTGTCAGAAAGCGTAGTTCTGCTTTCAGGATATTAGATCTGTCCTGGTGATTTCAATTTCAGATACCTGTCTCGTTCGCTGAAAACGCAGCCGCAGTAAGGCTGCCTGTACATTCCCGCTTCTCTGGAAATCCGTATGGATTCATTGTAGAACTCCCTGAAGTCTCTGTATACGAAACGAACGCCGCTTTTCTTCTCGGCGATCTTTCCCGCTGACATAATAAATGCCTGGTTCTGGTAGGGGCTTACTGAAAGAGTAGTGGAAAAAGTCTCAATTCCACGTTCCGCCGCTCGAGCAGCCGTTGCCGAAAGTCTGTCCTCGAAACAGGCATAGCACCTGTTATCAGAATCCAGCAGCATCCTGATATTCTCTTCAAGAGGGTATTCCTCATCGATCTCAAGAGGTATCTCATTTGAATCGGCGTAGTCTTTAAGTGCCTGAAGCCTTCTCTCCCTCTCCTTCCAGGGGTGTATGTTAGGATTGTAGAAAAAGGCAGTGATTTCGAAACCCTCCATTTGAAGCTGTTCACATACTACAGTCGTACATGGGCCGCAGCATGCGTGAAGTAGAAGGGATTCATCCGTTTTCACAAAGGGAGTTCTTCCTGTATGCTGTACTTCAACCCCAGATGACTGTAAGCTTTGATGGTAGTCATTCTTCCCCTGCTCGTGCGGTTTAAAAATCCTGAAATAAGAAGAAACGGCTCAACAACATCGATCAGAGTATCCTTTTCTTCGTTAAGGGTTGCCGCCAGGGCTGCGACTCCAACGGGGCCTCCGGTATACTGCTTTATTATGACACTGAGGTACTTTCTATCAAGACTGTCAAGACCGGCTTCGTCTACACCATGAATATCCATGGCCTCCACAGCGACGTCCTCAGTAACCACATCCTTGCCTTCAACCTGGGCGAAATCCCTTACCCTCTTTAGTAATCTGTTGCAGATTCTGGGAGTGCCCCGGGACCGTAACGCTATGGTTTCAGCTCCTCCATCGGTCAATTCCAGGTTCAGTATACGGGATGATCTTCTGATTATCTCCGCCAATTCATCTGTATTGTAAAACTGCATATGAAGTGACAGGCCGAACCTGTTTCTCAAGGGTCCGGTAATAAGACCCGCGCGGGTGGTAGCGCCAACAATCGTGAACTCGGCAAGATCAAGTCTTACCGTTCTTGCATGGGGACCGGGATCCAGCACGATATCAATGACGAAATCCTCCATTGCCGGATAGAGGTACTCCTCCACCACCCTGGGAAGCCTGTGAATCTCATCAATAAAGAGGATATCCCCCTGCTGCAGGTTGGTCAGGATTCCAACCAGATCGGCTGCCCTTTCAAGAGCGGGTCCGGAAGTACAAATAAGACCAGCGTTCATTTCATTGGAAACGATATGAGCCAGTGTGGTTTTACCAAGGCCGGGAGGCCCGTGAAACAGAATGTGATCAAGGGGTTCTCCTCTGCCAAGAGCAGCCTTTATCGCGATTGTCAGCTTCTGTATTACAGCTTTCTGACCGATGTATTCATTCAGGTTTTCAGGCCTGAGAGAAGGCAGTGTGGTTTCGTCAGCAGTCTCATCGATCCTCTGAGCTTCTCCTGAGATGATTGATTCTCTGCTCACTTTCTGCTCCTGATTCTCATCGCGCGTTTAACAACAGTCGATATCCCGGCTCCGGAGTCAAGCTCGCTGCAGGCCATTTCAATTAATTTATCCGCTTCAGCTACAGGCACGCCAAGCTGCCTGAGAACCGCTCTGGCTTCGCCATGTGTATCTGGAATGTCACCGACGGACGAAACAGCTCCATACATTTTCTTCATCTGTTCCTGAAGTCCTGCTACTATCTGCCTGGCCCTCTTCTTTCCTATTCCGGGCAGAGTTGTCAGGTAATCGTAGTCCTCCGAGGCTATTGCCGAAGCAATTCTATAAGGAGGTTTTTCAAGCGCTTTAACGGCGGCCTTAACTCCCACACCGGATACCGAGATGAATTTCTCGAAGAATTCCCTGTCGCGAACTTCTGGAAACCCCACCAACAGGGGAACTACACGATTACCTTCAAGCTGTAGATGCAGGTAAACCGGGATATCAAGCTCCTGTCCCGCGGTTACACTTCTGAAAAAGTAGCCCGGAGTCAGAATCCCGATAACGAACGAACCGGTTCTAATATGAATGGTGGAATTAACCGTTCTTTCTACTGAGCCCCTTAAACTTTCTATCATTTTTTTCACTTTCGTAAGCAGCTATTGCAATGGCAAGGGCATCTGAAACATCGTCCGGTCGTATTTCAACGGTCAAACCAAGGAGATGCCTGACCATGCCTGATACCTGTTCCTTGCTGGCTCTCCCGTTCCCTGTAACAAGCTTCTTTATTCTTGTAGAAGGCAAAGAAACAACGCGTACTTCACTTCGAACAGCCGCAAGACTCAATACACCACGGGCATGCGCCATTTTTATTGCCGTAGACGGATGCTTGTAATGAGCATATATCTTCTCAAGCCCCATTGCTACCAGGCTGTATTTATTAATAATCTCCAGCATTCCGCAATAGAGTTCATTCAGTCTTTCGGGAAGCGTATCATTTGCTGATGATGTTATTGTCCCGCCGTCAAGAAGTTCGATGTAACCGGATGAGAAGCGAAGCACTCCGTATCCTGTTGTGCCCAACCCGGGATCTATACCCATATAGATGGAAGATCCAGTTTCAGGCAATTAATCCTCCTGTATCTCAAAATTGGTATGAATCGCCTGAACATCATCATTTTCTTCAAGTATTTCAAGAAGAGCAACAGCCTTTTCAGCTTCCCTGGAGCTTAACCCTATAAAGTTATCCGGTTCCTTTGTAACCTCTGCGCTTTCAGGTACTACACCCATCTCCACCAGGGCATTCTTAACATCGAATACATCTGAAGGCGAAGTTGAAGCTACTATTATATCATCAATTGTCTGGACGTCTTCAAGACCGGCTTCAAGGCCTGCCTCAAGTACCTGGTCCTCGGAATACCTGGCACCATCGATGATTATCTTTCCGACCCTGTTGAACATATAGGCTACACTGTTCCTTGAACCGAGATGACCGCCATGCTTTGAGAGGGAATGTCTTATTTCCGCTGCGGTTCTGTTCTTGTTATCCGTCAGTACTTCAATGATTATCGCGACTCCGCCAGGGCCGTAGGCTTCGTATGTCATTTCCTCGTAAGTGATGCCTTCAAGGGCGCCTGTCCCTCTCTTTATAGCCCGCTCTATATTGTCGGAAGGCATATTGTGGGATTTCGCGGTCTCTACCCCAACCCTTAATCGGGCGTTCGTTTCTACGTCTCCTCCACCCTCCCTTGCGGCAACAGATATCTCTTTAACCAGTCTACTGAAAATCTTGCCCCTCGCAGCGTCAGCTTTCGATTTCTTATGTTTTATACTGCTCCATTTATTGTGTCCTGACATGCATTACTCCTGTTCAGTAAAACTATCCGATTTCTTCCTTCTGTAATATCAACATTAGATATTAAACCTTCTTCAGTCAAGAAGGTGAGAACTATATGAAAAATTTATTTAACTCCGCTTAAAATATTCATCGGAATCCGGTGCGGCAGTGTAGGGAATACCGATTTTCGAGCCGTTGATACTGAAAACGGTTTTCTCGGGCGTACACCCGATTGCATAAATACCTGCCGCGTGAACTTCGATATCAAGGTCAACCGATGCAAGGAAATCAGATCTGTTGACCTCAACACCCACAGCAACCCCTCTGGCCAGAGAAACGGCATCATCCCTTCCTACAGAACCGCCGATTACGCTGAAACGTTTCCCATGCTCCATTTCCTCAGGCAGGAAGTTCTCTCCGTGCATTCTGACTCCGGTGGAGAGAACCAGGCTTGTCGAAAATGCCGGAAAAATGAATCTGTCTTTGTGATAGCCTGAGTCGGACTCTGTAAGCCCTCTTTCCCTGCCGGTGAATTTCCTGGGTCCATTAACTCCCGATGTCAAAGATTTCTTGCGGGATAAGCGGCTGTGTATGGTAACGGTAGCGTCAACTCTCCAAAAAGGCAGGAAAACAGAGCTGGAATCACTATCCCTCATGAATTCAATACTGACTGGTTCGAACCGTTCGCCGGAAATCCAGCATCTGCCGCACTCAGAGCAGTAAAAAACAACATCTGAAGAAAGCCCACGAAGATCGCTTCCGCAGTTGGAACATCGAAGAAGAGTCATCTTTGAAATATTACGTCGCATCGGAAATAACCATCCTGATAAAATTAGTAAATAACATGATCGTTTCCTTTTCCAACCACTCTGCCAAGTATTTTAAGTAGATGCCAGGTTCCGTATGCCAGGGCACTCATAATGAGAATAATTGTCGGTAAACAGCTGGACTGATTCCCGGAGGGGGTTTTGTAATTGAGTTGTCCACTGAAAAGAAGATCAAGAATGAAAGGAAGAATCCCGGCCCATAGCAGTGCGGCAGCGATGGTAATAATTTTTTTGTCCTTGCCTGAGGATGGGAACCTTCCGCGCAGAACACTTCCAGAACGCCCATCAACAACCACCTGATAGGATCTCCCATCGAATCTGAAATCGGTTATCCATAGAGGATAATAAACAAGTGCGTCACGATATCCGGAAATGACAATATATTCCCACCTCTCTTCGAGTCCGAAACCGACACCTGAGGCAAGTCTGCTGAAATAACTGGCTGTCTGCTCATGGGCATCGGCAACGGTAATGACCGGATCAACGAATACACCGTTTCTGGAACTCTCATCCTCAAGAACTTCCAGCCCCTCAGGAAGAGTAGTACGTTGGATATCAAGCCCCTGTATGGAAAGCTGCGAGTCGGATGAAAGAGTGGGGATGCCTAGGGGTTCGAGGTCAGCCGCGCTTATGTTCACGCTTCCGGACAGCTGAACCTCCCGCTCAATAGCGTTGGATCCCGTTCGAGTCTTAACCTTTCTGGTGATTGAAACGATACGAGCAGCTGGATTCCGACCGTCAGTATCGATTGTGGGAATTTCTCTTTCATGATAAACGGGCTCCACTCCCAGTATGTAACCGTTTGCCTGTGCGTTGCAGTGCCAGAAAGGTACATAATAAAGCACCGGTTTACTTACCCTGGCCTTCCCAATGCTGTCGGAATTCACTTTCTTAAGTTCACTTCGCACCGACCGGAGAATATTTATAGCCTCTACCGTTGATGGCAGCACGTATCTGCTCACCGCATTCGGAAGCAGCAGGCTGCTGGCACAGTTCGGGCAGATTGTATGGGTATCCCCTTCTCGAATACTGAGGGGTCCGGCGCACGATGGACAGGTAAAGGCGACTGTTACTTTGTTCATCTTCTGCCAGTCTTTATCTTGAAATGATAGAATGCCAGAACCAGAGAGACAATGATCATGAATGTCCAGATTCCGGAAAGAAAGAACTCACTGAAACCCTTTGTAAGGAAATAGACGGGAACCGTGAAAACAAGGCCAGCAGCCAGAGTTATTAAAAAAGTTCTGTACAGTTTCTGCACCGAATCATCATCATTTTCCACCAAAGGGGATTCGCTGATGAGTTTTCCGGATACACCGTCTACCAGCAAACCTTCTCCGTAACCTTCAAGTTTCAGCATGACAACATACAACGGGTGAAAAACTATCCTGCTCCCGCTTTCTTCAGCCATATCCTTGTCAAATGGTATCAGCTGGTCAGGCTCCGCGAGGCTTTCATCAAATATCTTCCTGTCCCCGGACGGGGGAAGGTAATCTTCAAGCTCCTGCCAGGGCTGGCTGAAGCAGGGGTGAATTTCTCTAACGGAAGACAGGTCATTCTCCAGATACGGAAAGTATTTCATTTCCACCGATGAGACCATATCTGTTGGAAAGAGCCTCCTTACATATTCTTCCCGAACGGCTGGTTCGATCAATGCCGGAGTATTCTCAGGAGGATCAACGATAATCCTGGCGTCACAGTAGGGACATCTGAGGAAAAAATTGCTTTCAATAACAACCTGTTCTGCCCCGCACTGTGTACAGTTAATCTTCACTTCCGCCAACCTTCACCGTTTCTACAGGCCTTGCCCAGGCGCACCTGGTAACAGCCGCGGCAACACTGTCAATCCCTAAAGGCCTTCTGATGAACACTATGTTCGAATCCACGTTATCCGGTACATGATAAGATTCGTTAATGACAGCGATTTTCACATTTTCCAGGATATCCAAATCTGTGAACAGGTCGATTTCTGACATATAGAAATCGTAATCGGTCAGCAGTAGCTTATACTCCGCAGCCTTTGCATCTTCCGGAATCGAATTTTCCTTAATACTTTCAGCTGTTACAGGCAAAACTGTACAGCCAACTGCTTCCAGAATTCTGCTGAGCAGCTGTTCCTCCATTTGTTCAAAGCCTGCGATAAAAACTCCGGGGATAACATCGCTGGCGGTCTCAGTAACAATTCCAGGGGCTGCCGGCAGATATACAGAAAAAGACGAACCCTCACCAAGTTTGGATCTGACAGCGATATAGCCTTTATAACTGTTCACAATTGAATATACGGCAGATAATCCGAGACCGCCCTGCTTTCGCTTGGTGGTGTAGAATGGATCAATAATTCTGGTAAGATTCTCGTCTGAAATACCGCATCCATCGTCATTTACAGATAGAATTACGTAGCTTCCCGCATTTACAGGTTTTATTTCCTGCGGAAGATCTATCCTGCACGCTGTGATACTTATGGTGCCATCACCACTGACTGCCTCCCCGGCATTCATAATGAGGTTCACGACTATCTGCTCCACAAACCCGGAAGGAATGCTTGTATAACCTGTCCGGTCAGGATAGGCCAGCTCTATATTAAGATCTGGAAAAGCAGCAGTAAAAATTTCCAGGCTGCTCCTGATGACATTCTTAAAAAGACAGATATTCTTACTGTTAATGTTCCCCGGATCCTCTCTGGGAGATAGACTGGATATCATCGAACTGATCTTGCCGATAATCTTCTTCGAATCGCGGATGGACCTGAAAACGGCGGTTCTGTCATTATGGTTTCTGCTTATCACGGACAACCTCGCCAGGAGAACTGTAAGAAGATCGTTCAGGTTGTCCGCGATACCTCCTGCAAGAATCCTGATGGCTTCAGCCTTCTGGTTTCTCTGCATAGACGTGTCCATTAACCATCTTGAGCTGACATTCCTGAAAACCACACCTTCAATAGCATCAGGATTTCCCAGCGAATGATCTGACAGGAAGACACCTCCTCTTATCAGTATTTCATCTTCCTTTCTGGGGATGATTACAGTAGCCACGGGAAAATTCAAGTATCCATCCCTTAGCAGTATTTCATCTATATCATCTGTAACCGATTTTCGTGTATTCTGCTCGATAAAGACGCAGACCTCCCAGATATCCTTCCCCGCCGCATCCTCAGCGCTGAATCCTGTAAGTTTTTCCGCTTCCGCGTTCATAAAAGTTATTCGTTTCTTGGAATCAACGAGCACAACAGCGTCTGTGATAGCAGATAGAATATTTCTGATCCCGTCCAGCTGCTTCATATGAATAACCCCTTAAATCAAATCACTACTGTTCTAGAACGACAATTTTCCTTGTCTGCACAAGGTCCGACGCATCAATAACGATGAAATAAATACCTCCGGATACCGCATTCCCGCGGGAATCGCTGCAATCCCAGATAACGGTGTTCAATCCTCTTCCTTCAAGCTGTGAAGACAGATCAATTACCTGCCTTCCCGCAAGGTCGTAAAGGGTCAGTGAGGTCAGCCCTTCGGATGCAGAGGAAATCGTTATCGGAATCGAGGTCGCACATGAAGCTGGATTGGGGCAGAAATGACCAAGACGAGTGATTCCAGTACCCACCACACCACCTGAGATACCTGTGCTGGTTACCTGTGCCGCAACCGCATCGGAAGGCCAGCCGGGACCGAAGTCCGGGTCCATTGCCACTGTTCTGTACCAGAATTCTCCACTCTCATGGGTTGCGAAAGTATAGGAACTGACAGGAACACCAAGATCTACGAATTCGTTCTCCTCCCATATCTCTATTTTTATATCATCGATATAAAGATCACTGGAATTTCCATTGGTTTCCCATCTGAAACTCAGTGTATCCCCCTGCCATTCGTCCAGTTCATGGATGTTATAACGCCATGTCATGTCATTTCGGGTGAAAGTCTGAAGGTAGTACCAGTTGGCCCCACCATCGGTTGAAACTTCAATACTGCCCTGACACGAACCGTTGGGGATGTTGTAATAAGCCCAGAAACTCAGTCTTCCCCCTCCGTTTTCCGGTATGATGGCGGTCTCTGTCCAGGTTATCGTTCCAGTTCCCCCCGAGAGGTAGCAGCTCGGAGAGGAGTGATACTGAGAGGTTGTTGTCGACCAGTTATTCATAGTAAAAGGTCCCCCGCTGCCGTTATCATCAAGGAGAACCTCGTACCCTGACAGCTCCTGAAGAGCGTAGGAGGCTGCCTCAGGAACGTCACTCCAGTTAATCGTAAAGGGTGTGCTGACCGATCCGATATTCTCAATTACAGGAGTACCCGGTACATGAGGATCAAGGGGACAACCGGCCAGAAACGCAGTTACGAGATAGCTTCTTAGATTCCTTCGGGTAAGCTTGACAGTCTCCGTTAACGAGGGCCAGAAACCGGCAAAATCCGCTCCTGTTTCGTGATTCCAGCTCATGGCGTCGTACAGCCCGTAGGAGTGGTCACGGGTGTTACCGGCTGAGGCGTACAGTACGCCCCAGGACTGTCCGTGAACCTCGCCTGTTCCCCATTGAACCATTATCTCAGCATGCTCATCATATTCACTATCGTGCAGGGGAGGGCTGGCTGTGTAACCCCATGGTCTTATGAGAATGTTTCCGTACGTGTGTGTGGAATGCATTTCTACCGGTGGATGATTCTGCCAGAAGGCATCGATATTGTTCGATTCCGGTTCGCTTAGAGCTGCCGTCCCCCTGTACGTACTGGAGGAAGGGCTTCCACTCGATCCTGTGCCTCCCCATCCCACAGTCCAGTTCCTGTTCAGGTCGACACCGTCGCCTCCCGCGCTCCAGTTCATGTTCTTCCTCTGCATCCCGCCACCGCCGGGAGACTCCTGCTGGTTGTAAACGTAGCCGTCCACATTGTTACATGGCAGGCACCAGATCTCACGATTATCAAGTAACCAGGTCGCCTGCAGACCGCAGAAACCGTTTCGCCCGTAGTTGTCGCAGAGCCACAGCATAAAGAACCTGACATTCCGCATACTGGCCGGTTCTCTTGCATGAATGAGAGCATCGTACCAGACGTTCGGCAGCGAGGGGTCGTCGGTCCAGAAATCGTTATTCGAAGATATCTTGACCACCCTCTGCGGCCTTCCTTCGTAAGTATTTCCTATCGAAGTGGGCGCGCTAGTGATATTCGGAAACGTATCGTGAAGATCGTCAAGCCAGACGGAAAGCTCGTCCCATGTGAGATACCCACCCATGGATTCGCCATCGAGCCTACTGCTGTAAAAACTCTCAAGGTCATCGATCCGGGTAGTGAAAGGCAAACCTGTGGCAAGAAGAGAAGTGTAATCATGCTCATTGGCAATTACATCAACCGAGCCGTCTTCGTATACATGAATAATTTCACAGCCGGAATCCATCAGTCTGTGAGCTTCAGTATCATTAACAGGTTTGAAATTCAGAAGAGAATACCGTCCTGCGGTAACCGAAGCGACGGTTACAATTAGAAGTAAAACCACATTTTTCATTATTACCTTCTCTGGGAAAAAGGGAACATGTTGATTATTATCTGTCAATCAACGTCAGTTACTATGAATATATGCAGTGGAGGTTTTCATGTCAGACAGTTTCAGTGAACAAATTTCTCAGGGTATTCCTGATTCGATTCCACCTATGCCACCTGACCTTCCCGGAGTGAACCATGCACCGGCAAGACCGGATGTACTTACAACTGACGAGAAGAAACTCGCATTGAAAAACGCTCTTCGCTATTTCCCGAAGGAATGGCACTCAGAACTTGCTCCCGAATTCGCCGCTGAACTTGAAGATGACGGCAGGATATACATGCGGAGATTCATGCCAACATACGAAATGAAAGCCAGACCCATAGATGAGTATCCCTCAAGAACACGCAAGGCAGCCGGGATAATGCTGATGATACAGAACAACCTTGACACAGCCGTAGCCCAACACCCACAGGAATTGATAACCTACGGAGGCAACGGAACGGTATTCCAGAACTGGGCTCAATACCTCATTACTATGAAATACCTTTCCGAGATGACTGAAAATCAAACCCTTGTCCTCTACTCTGGGCATCCGCTTGGTCTTTTCCCCTCCCATCCCGAAGCGCCCAGGCTGGTGCTTACGAATGGTATGGTGATACCCAATTACAGCTCCAGGGAGGATTACGACAGGATGGCTGCTCTGGGTGTGACATCGTACGGTCAGATGACAGCTGGGAGTTTCATGTACATAGGCCCCCAGGGAATCGTTCACGGAACTACCATAACGCTTCTTAACGCTGGCAGAAAATACCTCGGACTGCCTCCCGAGGCGGACCTGTCGGGAAAACTGTTTGTCACCTCGGGACTTGGCGGTATGAGCGGAGCCCAGGCTAAAGCTTCGGTTATAGCGGGAGCAGTATGCGTGATTGCCGAGATCAACCCGATAGCGATAAAAACAAGGCACGAACAGGGGTGGCTTCAGGAAGTTGAAGATGACCTCGACAGGGTTCTTGTCAGAATCGAAAAGGCACGCAGAGCCGGAGAGCCTCTTTCTCTGGGGTATACAGGAAATATCGTGGATCTATGGGAAAAGCTTGTGGCCGAAGGTATTTCCGTTGATCTGGGAAGCGATCAGACTTCCCTCCATAATCCCTATCTTGGCGGCTATTATCCGGTCGGCCTCTCCCTCGATGAATCGAACAGAATGATGGTTGAGAACCCTGAGGAATTCAAAGAAATGGTGCATGAATCCCTCCGCCGGCAGGTAAGGGCAATAAACACCCTTCATGACCGTGGCATGTTCTTCTGGGATTACGGTAACGCCTTCCTTCTTGAAGCATCAAGGGCAGGGGCACAGGGAATTCTGCTCGAGGACGGAACTTTTGCATACCCATCCTATGTGGAAGACATAATGGGTCCCATCTGCTTCGATTACGGATTCGGCCCGTTCAGATGGGTCTGTACGTCCTGCGACCATGAAGATCTGAAAAAAACCGACAGGATTGCCGCCAGTGTTCTTGAGAAAATGGCAGAGGAAGCTGACACTGAGATCAAACGACAGATGCTGGACAATGTCCGATGGATAAGGCAAGCTGAAGAGAACAGAATGGTAGTTGGTTCCCAGGCACGAATTCTCTACGCTGACAGGGAGGGTAGAATCAATATCGCCAGGGCTTTCAACGAGGCGATAGCCAGTGGTGATATTACCGCTCCCATAGTTCTCGGCAGAGACCACCACGATGTTTCCGGAACGGATTCCCCCTACAGGGAAACCGCGAATATTAAAGACGGAAGCATGTTCACAGCTGACATGGCAGTTCAGAATGTCATAGGCGATTCTTTCAGGGGCGCCACCTGGGTATCACTTCACAACGGCGGAGGGGTAGGCTGGGGTGAAGTAATCAACGGTGGCTTCGGCCTTCTTCTCGACGGTTCACCGGAAGCTGCGGAACGAGCGTCCGGCATGGTGACCTGGGATGTCACAAACGGTCTGGCAAGGCGGTCATGGGCTCGAAATCCGGGAGCCATTTACGCGATAAGAAAAGCTATGGAAGCCGAACCTGATATGAAAATAACAATTCCCGAAATAGCCGATGACAGTGTAGTAGACAACATTTTCTAATTTGACTGACCTTTCGCATGCCTGTCAAATAAAGCACAGTACTTGCGAACTGTCTTTGGATCGCATTCAAGTATTCTGGAAGCTTCCGCTTTGTTGCCATCACAGGTCCGAACAATACGGTATACATGTTCGCTGATACAATCCTCAAGGGTCTTCAGATCTGTCTTTGCAACAAAGTGAATACCCGCCATCGAAGATATTCCGAATTCAATATCGCCAGCATCTATCATATCGCCTGAATGAAATAGAAGTGCCCTCTGAACGACATTCCTCAGCTCACGGATATTTCCCGGCCATGAATACCGGGACAACTTCGTCAGTGCACCTCTTGAAAACCTCGGAGGTTCTTGTTCGTTCCCTGCTTCGGCGGTAAAATGATTCACAAGAAGTGGAATATCCTCTACTCTGTTCCTCAAGGGCGGTATTCGGAGGATTACGACTGCTATCCTGAAAAACAGGTCTGATCTGAAATCTCCTCCCGATGACTCAACTATATGATAATTCGAAAATCTATGCTTCTCTCTCTAGTCTCACCAAGCCTTCTTACTTTGCCCGTTTCAAGAACCCGAAGAAGCTTAACCTGCAGTGCGGGAGATAGATTACCAATTTCATCAAGAAATAGCGTACCGCCATTTGCGGCTTCCATCAAACCCTCTCTATCCAATCCGCTTCCGGTGTACGCACCTTTTGAAGCCCCGAAAAGCTCTGACTCAAGCAGATTTTCCGCAATAGCTCCGCAGTCCACTGAAACCAGTGAACGGTCTCCGCGGGAACTTTCCGAATGGATTCCCCTTGCTACCAGTTCCTTACCGGTTCCAGTCTCCCCGGTAACAAGCACGGGAATCTGCATTCTGGAAATCCTTCTCATCTTCCTTTTGAGCTCCACTACGATGTTCGAATTCCCAATTATCTCCGGAAACATTTCGGCAGCTTCTCCCTTCATCGGAATTTCAGCAGGTCGAATACCCGAAACGGAAGCTATCACCGGTCCAAGGATCTCAATCAGCCCGAGATCACTTCCGCTGGCGTAGAGGGGAGGATCTTCACAAACCTTCCTCTCTCCGGGTTTTCCGGAAGGTTCGGTATCCAGGGAGACAAGATCGAGTTTATCAGCCAGGTCAGGTAATCTGAGATCCTGGCCTGAGCGGGAAGAAATCCAGTCAGCGGTTTTTTCAATTCCATTTCGAATAAGCTCTATCATATTGTTGTAGGAGAGTTTTTCGAGTTCTTCAACCAGATAACCATGATTATCCAGAAATGCCGTTAGTTCTTCCCCTTCGAGTTTATCTGAAATATTACCGAATGTGTTCAGAATCCTGTTAGAGAGTTTTTTATTCTCAGGAAGACCGAATTTTGATGTGATTTCAATTACTTTCAGCGGGAAAGGGACGTTCAGCATTTCTGCAAGCAACAGACTGAATTCCTCAGCTTTTTCCGCTGCAATCAGCTCACCTTCAAGCTTCTCGATCTTAAGCCCCAGCTCACCTGCCTCCATGACAATCTCCGATGCATCAACCTCCTTTCCCCCAATGGATGATGCCAGATCAATAAGAAGCATAAGATGTCGATCGCCCATAAACCCGGCTTCGGCCCTTGCCTGATTCAGGCTGCTGAAACCCGCGCTGCTGTCACCACTCTGAATCTGCAACTGCCCAAGGTACAGCAAGCTGAGCGCATGTTTCAAATTCATCCTGTCTGATGACGCAATTGCAGCCGCTTTCGAAGCGCTTCTGAGTGAAATGGAACCCAGACCGAGGAGTGCCCCCTTATGCGCCTTCAGAAGGCTGATGAGCTGAATATCTGTATCGGTAGCTTTCCCCCGGAGGTATATTGTCAATTCGTTGAACGTATTCTCCGCTGCCTTGAGATCCCCTGTTTTAACCTCAAGCACAAAAAGATCCACAAGAGCGTACGAGCTTTCCAGATCCGGATCTTCAGCACTGAATGACAGGCTTAACCTGTAATCATCAAGGGAATCATTCCACAATCCCAGGACTTCTTTTATCCTGCCCCTTTCCCTGAGACTGCTGATTATCAGACCGATATCCGACAGGCTGAAGGCCATTTCAACGGCTTCGTGAGAAAGATCCCTTGCTTTTCTGTAATCGCCCATTCTCATCTGAATATTCACTTCGGAACAAAGCAGCCTTACTTTGTCCCCGTTTTCAGCTGATTCAAAAGCTTTCCGAAAAAGAGGAAGAACTTCAGATCCTCTGCCCTGTCGATCAAGTATCCTCGCAAGGAGTAGAACAGATTCAGTTCCATGAAGCTTCAACAGGAGGCTTTCTGCATAATCGTATTCGTTAAGCTCACAAAGCGCACGGGCCAGCAGTAACGCTTTTTTCTTACTGTCGGGATCGGAATTAAGCGATTCGAGAGCCATTTCTCTCGCTTCTACGGCATTCCCAAGCGCCAGGTGAGCTTCCGCTCTCTGTGAAAGGTATGCGTCGTCCGTATATTCGAGTACTTCATCATACCTGCCAAGTTTCAGAAGACTCTCGATTGCGAACTCACGGTCGTGGTCACTATAACTGACGGATCCGCTCAGTATCCTGTATGCACCTTCCCTGAAAAGATCTTCAGTTGTAAGAGATATCTGTTCAGGAACTTCTGAGCCTTCACCACATCGATAGCGTGGCCCGTTACCTGAAAGAAGCGGGTATCCTTTTCCCAGTACATCGGGTGGGAGCTGATCTAACTGCCATTCTATAGCTCTTTCCCGCTTACCCTTAACTTCTATGATCCTGTTAAGATTGAAGTTATCCAGTGAATCCTGACTGGATGAAGTAATGAGCAGATTCAATCCGGCAGATGAAGATCTGCTGAGTCCGGCTGATATCGCAGCCAGATCTTCCGATGCGTATTCTATCTGATCGATAACGAGAAGCCTGTTCACTCCGCTCATTGATGGGAATAGCTCACTGATAAGCGAGGATCCCGAATCGATACATGCTTCTCCACAAGGAAAACGGCCCGGAAGTGGTCTTTGAGATTCAATGGGTGAACAGCGGACGAATCTTACAATCCAGCCTCTGTCGATGGCATCGGTGGAATAGATGGATGCGATACGGTCACGTTCCCGCCAGGATCCTCCATGCAGCAGGATAACGGATTGATCATCCCCTGCCTTTATACTGTCCCTATTATGACCGTACAAATTTTCAGCATTTCCGCAGATTTTCGTGAACGCGTCTATCCTTTCGCTGATGGAACCGGAACACATCCTTTCAACAGATTCAGCGTTGTCACCTGACCAGAGATGTCCACTTCCCTGTCTGATGCTTCTTCCAAATAGTGACAGGTCATAGTAAATAGATGACGGAATACCGGCAGCGAGTTCCGAACCCTCAACAATTCCGCGTGTGAATAGCGCTTCTCCAAAACATATCAGATGTAGATCACCATCTTTTCTGACGAAACACCGAGGTGAGATATCGTAATGAACCCACCCCTTTTCATGCATCGAGACAAGAGGAGCTATAAGCTGCTTTACTGACAGAGCAGGACCTGAATACGAAGAGATAGACCCTTCGGGAACTGAAAGACAGTATCTGCCATCTTCAAGTGAATCGAGTCTATCCGGAAAGATAACATCCTTAACATCCATGCTCTTCAGAAGGTTGAATACGTTCTTTGCAGTACTTGTACCGCCGCTGAAACTGAAAACCCTTCCAAGACGCAATTCACCGGATGGAGTTGAAAATCGGACTTCAATTCTACCTTCTGAGAGGTGTTTTCTTGAAAGCACTTTACCTGTAAAACCGGGTTTTTCTGACATTACGAACCTCCATAGGGAAAATATGTCATACATATTCAAATGTCTATAGGGATTTATAATAATAATTATTCTATAATATTTGCAATGTTAGAATGCAGGATGATCGATTGGAGATTCAAGTAATATATCAGGGAATATTTCCCTAATAGGGAATTATTCACCTATCCATTTTTCATTGAATTGTGCTGAATTTGCCATTAGTGCTTGTCGGAGTTGCGCATAGAGTCCTGGCATTCAAATTGCTATAGGTATTAGTGATAGTTATTTCACCAATCGAAAGGAGAATACAATGAAAACGAACCTTTTCTTACTCGTACTCTTTGCCTGTACTTCCATAGTACTGGCACAGGGTCATCAGGTGGATGGAGACCTGTCGAGTGAATGGGAAGCTACAGGGTTTAACAATGCCAGGAGCATCGTGAGGGATGCCGATGGGTATTTTCACATGGTCTACCATACCCAGATTAATCCCGATGCAACTCCGGGCGGCCCCTGCGATATTTTCTACAGTCATACCATTCTACCGGCACCACCCACTTCATCAATGGACTGGACACCACCTTTCCCCATTGCTTCTATGCCAGAGGATGACAGGTATCCATCAATCGCCATAGAACACGGTTCAGCACTGAATCCAAGTGATGACGATACACTTCATGTTGTATGGCAGCATAAGGATGATATGTCCGGTGTATACGATATCTGGTACGTATCGTGTCCTAACATGCAAAACCCGCCTCCCGACGCGTGGGGAATGCCGGTTCCGATTTACACAAGTCCACGCAACTCGCTAGTCCCGGATATCGACTGTTCACTGGGCAACCTTCTTCATGTAGTATGGCAGGAGGAGGATTACGAAGGTTTGTATTCGGAAATACTGTACCTGATGAGCCCCGACCATGGCATTAGCTGGACAAACCTTACTGACATCAGCCAGACCCCGTCAACGAACAGCCAGATGCCGGATGTGGCAACTGTGATCGATTTCATGGATCCGCCTTCACAGTTCACTTACTATTCGGATCAGGTTCACGTAGTATGGAATGACGATCTGGCTTCTTCTCCACCGAATATCTATTACCGAAGCAGTCCCGACGCCGGATTCTCATGGAATGTATCCGAGAATGTGTCGATCCAGTCCGGAAGTAACAGCGAAGATGGATATCCTTCACTTACAGTAAGCAGGGAAGACATCCCGCACGTTGTATGGATGCATGGAGTATTACCTCATGATCCTGACTCACCTGGACCTTACAAGCCGGGCTTCGACCCTACCGTTCCCACAAGTTTCCCGGGACCACTTGCCGGAATGTACGCGGAAATAACGCAGGAAATCCGCTACAGCAACAGATACGGCGGAGTATGGATACCCTTTGAAACAGTATCCAGCGGAATGATTGACAACGAATTCCCTTCTATAGCCTGCGACCAGTTCGATATGCTTCATACGGCCTGGCAAGCCTGGGATGGCATGGACTATGAGATCTTCCAGGCGCACAGAATAGCTGTTTCTCCTTCGTGGTTCGGCTGGGAAAACATCTCCATGGATGTAGCTCATGACGACCTGTTCCCATCCGAAGCAACGAAGAAGGCCGCGATGTACACCGAGGGCTACGACCTTGTGTGGACAAAAATAGATAGTAATCTCGATGCCGGAGGTCATGGCCCGCCGGCTGCCCTGTCGCCTGCCCATGAGATATGGTTTTCTGGAAATACAAGTTACATGTATGTTCCAATTGCAGGCCACGATGAGAATGAAGCAAATGAAGATTTCTTCGCTGAAAGCAACCCGGTAAGAAGCGGTACCTGGATTAACACAGGCAACAGTTCCGGAAACATCAGTATCTACGATCTCTCCGGAAGGGTTGTGCTTGAGCGAAGTATCGAGTCGGAAGACGGTGGATTCTACTGGAATGTCTCTTCCGGGCTGCCTGCCGGTGCTTACTCGATCCTTTTCGAAAAAGAAGGCTCAAGAGAAACTTCAAACGTAGTAGTGCTCGGACGATAACCCATCACCATCGGAGGGGGCAGTCGCCCCCTCCGCCCTTTCAAATCCTTACCTGAATATGACTCTTGTAATGTTAAGAACAATCGAATATTATTATAGCTAATTCTGATTTTAATGATAATTGCACAATGAAATGGAGAACAGAATGAGGTTAGTACTTCTGTTTGTGGCTTCGCTTATCATATTTTCGTCTACAGTCTCAGCATGGGGATTCCATGACGCCATGGGAAACGGCACTCCCATAATCTGTATAACCCCTAAACAGAGCGCGATGGGTGGGGTCTGGGCTCTTCCATCAAGCGAAGCGGCATCCATTTTTCTTAATCCGGCGGAATTATCCATGATGGACGGTACTTCCATCAAAATTACCACAGCAATCATTCAATGGTACTCGTATATCAGCGGAACCATGGATTACGATCGTTTTGACTCGGGTACCCTGGGAACGGTAACCGCGGCCGTTGGAACTGAAATATCCGATGTGGTATCAATCGGTACCGGGATAGCAAGGGTCTCGCACTTCGGATTCAGCGGTATCAGCAATATACTGGAAGAGTGTGGATTGAATGAATATAGGATTTACGCAATTGATCTGCTGGATTCACGTGGCTCCCTATGGGAGGCGAATACCGGCATTTCGGTGGTTATCAGTGACTGGCTTACAGCAGGTGTATCCGGCGGGCTGCGATTCGGGAACGGATCTTATACACTCAGGCATGAGATCGTAGATCCTTTATATCCCGATGATACAACCGAGGTGGATTGGGATGAATCCGATTTCTGTTTTCACGCGGGGCTTCTCATGCCATTCAGTTTCGGAACATTTGCAGTATCCGGCACGAATCCAACCGGCAGGTACGATTCAAGAGTAGCCTTCGGATTCCAGAAGGATTTCAGTCTTCTGAATGGAAGCACTCTGGGCGTGGAGTTCGATGTTCAGTCCATAGAAGAAAAGAACTGCGCCACATCCGGTAAAGCGTTCGCCTATCTGCCGGAAATAATGCCGAATATCAGATCGATTTACAGCGTAGGCTTCATCAGGGCTGTTGATGCCAATAAGGCGTCTCTCTGTCTTGGAACCGGTGCCTGCGTCGATTTCGGAAAGATGGATCTTGATCTGAGTATTTCATGGATGAGCAGAAGCAGAAGGGGAAACGCTTTCCCTGAACCCTACATTTCCAATATCGATGACAGAGGAACCTATTACACCGCCGGACTAAGCTGGAGCCTATAACATGCAGACCAGTGCGTATTGTACTAATTGCAACTTGAGATGCAATGTAAATTTCGTAACAGAATGGGGAACAATATGAAATTAGTATTTCTGATTACAGCTACGTTTATCATATTCGCATCCGCAGTCTCAGCATGGGGATTCCATGACGCCATGGGAAACGGCACTCCCATAATCTGTATAACCCCTAAACAGAGCGCGATGGGTGGGGTCTGGGCTCTTCCATCAAGCGAAGCGGCATCCATTTTTCTTAATCCGGCGGAATTATCCATGATGGACGGTACTTCCATCAAAATTACCACAGCAATTGCTGAATGTCACTCATATACCAGCGCTGAACTGGATTACGATCATTTAAACACTGGCAACTTTGGAACGGTAACCGCGGCCTTGGGAACTGAAATATCTGAAACCGTATCGATTGCCGCAGGATTATCAAGGGTCTCTCACTTCGGATTCAGCGGTATCAGCAATATACTGGAAGAGTATGGATATTGCGGTTATAAAATTTACGCAACTGATCTGCTGGATTCACGTGGCTCCCTATGGGAGGCGAATACCGGGATTTCAGTGGTTATCAGTGACTGGCTTACCGCGGGTGTATCCGGCGGGATGCGATTCGGAAACGGATCTTATACACTCAGGCATGATATCGTAAATCCTATAGCTCCCGATGATACAACTGAAGTAAGTTGGGAGGAATCCGATTTCTGTTTTCATGCGGGGCTTCTCATGCCATTCAGTTTCGGAACGTTCGGCATATCCGGTACGAATAAAACAGGCAGGTACGACTCAAGGATAGCCTTCGGATTCCAGAGGGATTTCAATATTCTGAATGGAAGCACACTGGGCGTGGAGTTCGATCTTCAATCCCTGGAAGAAAAGAACCCCGCCGTATCCGGTAAAACGTTCATCTGTCTGGCGGAAATGTTACCAAACGTCAGATCGACCTACAATGTAGGCTTTGTCAGAGCCACCGATTACAACAGGGCAGCTCTCTGTCTGGGAACGGGAACCTGCATCTATTTCGGCAGGATGAATCTCGATATGGCTATTTCATGGATGAGCAGAAGCAGGTCAGGATATGCGTTCCCTGAACCCTATATTTCCAATATCGATGACAGCGAAACCTATTACTCCGCCGGATTAAGCTGGAACCTTTAACCCGCATCCATCACAAGCACTTGTAGCGAAGCGCTGCAGATGGTTGTGGATACAAGGCTTGCGAAAGCAGACTCCGGAGGCGTACTTGAACAGTACGTCGAGGACGGATGCTTGAGTATAACGCAGTAGACACGACTATATGCATCGCTGCAGTAAAGTGTTTGTGATGGATGCGGGTTAAGTAGTACACCGTTATTGACAATGGATTTATACGTTTAAGTATAGAACTAATCATTCGATAACCAACAGGAAAGGAAATCATGAAAGCGCTTGCGGTATTTTCCATATTGCTGTTCGCTCTCACAATGGCTTGCGGCGATGGCAACAGCGCCGGTAATCCTGGCGATGCTGTAACCGAAATGTTCGATGCTCTGAAGGCAGGAGATGGCGAAAGAGCGGTCGCTTACATGTCAGAAAGCGCTCTTTCGGAAATGGATTCACAACTGGAAATGATTAAGATGGCCCCCGCACAGTCTGCACAGCAGCTGAGTGCTATGGGTATCGAGATAGATGCAGCGGATATTCCCGACATGACCACAAAGGACTTCATGGTGGCCTTGATTTCCTCTCCCGTGATAACATCCTTAATGGAATCCAGCGAAGTATCAATAGGCGAAGTTACCATTGATGGTAACACGGCACGGGTCGAAGTAACAACAATTGTAATGGGTGAATCCGAAACCAATACAATCGATGTTGTAAAGGAAGACGGTCAGTGGAAGGTTACGGAGTTCGGAATGAATATGTAATCAGACTTTCTCAACTATATCCTTTACAATACCGTTGAAATCCTTTGCGAATGCTGAATTTCCATTATGGTTAACGAAGGGTTTCCCGTTGTCTCCCGATAATACAATTTCCGGTTCTATCGGGATTCTTCCCAGGAAGGGCACTCCCATTTCAGATGCCATTCTCTCTCCCCCGCCTGAGCCGAACAACTCTGTTCTCTCACCACAATGTGGACAGACGAATCCTGACATATTCTCGATGACTCCCAGTACCGGGAGCTTAAGGGTGTGACAGAACTGAATTGAACGCCTTACGTCGGAGAGAGATATTTCCTGTGGAGTGGTTACGATAACAGCGCCTGTAGGTTCAGGGATGAGCTGAACAACCGAAAGGGGTTCATCACCGGTTCCAGGAGGACAGTCAATAATCATGTAATCAAGCTCTCCCCAGTTAACATCTTCAAAAAGCTGCTTGATGACATTCATCTTCATGGGTCCCCGCCAGATTACAGCATCGGTTCTGCTGCCGAGCATGAAATCAACGGAAATCACTTTCAGAGATCCAATTTCTGCGGGATTAAGCCTTTTACCGTCGGGTGATGTAAGAGTCGTTCCCTCCATGCCAAGAAGTTTTGGTATGCTGGGACCGTGAAAATCCGTATCCAGGAGCCCTGTAGCATAACCCTGAAGGGAAAGTGAAATGGCAAGGTTAGCCGCAACGGTACTCTTGCCTACTCCGCCCTTTCCCGAAAGCACCAGAATACTCTTATCCGCCGGGGACTTTTCGAGTTTATAAGGTGCCATTTTTTCGTTACTCATGATATTCGAACCTTTCCTATTTAAATTAATCAGTGTTTTGAAATCAAAATAATATAACGATTTGAAGCAGATTTCGAAACTACGGTGCCGGGCTGGCATTGTCATTGTATTGCTTCCTGAACATGGTTGTAGTTATAAGTAACGGAGGTCAATCAGGTGGATTTCAGTAAATATGCTGCTGTTCTGTTCGATCTGGACGGAACACTCATCGACTACGCCGGAGCGCAGAAGCACGCGGCGAAACATATTATAGAGATACTCGAGCTTGAGGATTCTCCGGATACGCTCAAGAGAATTCATGAATTCCTAGACGGGAAGGTTATACAGGATATCGAAGCCTGTAAACCGTCAGCCATCGAACCAGGTTCGAATGAGATGCGTCAGACCTTCAGAAAAGCAGGGCTTAACGCAGATCCCGATGAATTCATCGAACTCTACTTCGAAGGACTCGAGGAACATGGTGAACCACTTCCAGGTGTCATCGACCTCCTGAAACTTCTTCATGGAAAATTCACGATTGGAATAGTTTCCAACGGTTCTGGACCGGTTCAGCGAAAACGGCTACAGAAATCAGGCATGATGGAATATCTGGACCTTATCGTACTCAGCTGTGAGGTGGAATCAGCGAAGCCTGACCCGGAAATACTCCGTTTCGCAATGAAACTGGCCCAATCAAAAACCTTCGATACTCTTTTCGTGGGAGACAGCGCAGGCAGTGATATGGGAGCCGCAAACGCTGCTGGAATTGATTTTGTTTTCGTTCAGCCGGACGGGAATTATTCGTCTCCCGGCCCGAGGATTCTGGAAATACGGAAGACCGCTGATCTTTCTAAATGGTTGAAGATGGAAACGTGTTAAACCGGTTGATTACTTTTTCAGTATATTGCTGTCTGAAACACAAACAGAAAGGTGTGTTATGATGAAAATAGTATCTCTGCTTCTTATTCTTTCAGTGTCGGCATTCGCTGGCTTTGTGGAATTTGGAGCCCATGCGGGAGCATTTTTCCCCACCGGTAACGGAGGCGATTTCTATTCAACAAGCCCCATCTTCGGAGTGAATATACTGGCTCATATGCCGATATACGCTATCGAGGGAAGCATAAGTTACGGGATTCTTCAATCTAAGAATGACCTTGGTGATTTCTCCGCAAGCATTATCCCGATCCTGGCAGGTATCAGAACCTATACAGGACCTATCTTCTACGGCGGCGGAGCAGGTATGTATATATCATCTTTCAGTTATGAATTGCTTGGTGTAAAGATTGATGACAGTGACAGTGACTTCGGTGCCTATGGGAATCTGGGGATGATCTTCCCAACAGGTTCCATGGATATCGAAGGAAGCATCAAATATCACCTGGTCGACTTCGATACCGATAAAGCCTGGTTCGCGCTTACGGTTGGAACTTATTTCTAGGTAATCTCAACTCTTTTAAAGGGCACGGAATTTCCGTGCCCTTTTCAAGTTATGCTATAATTCCTTCAGCCTTTCTTCTCCGGTACCTTCTCAGAAAAAGAACACCGGCAAGGGCAAAGAAGCCCGAAGACACAAGAAATGCTTCCGAATACCCCCAGAAATGCAGAAGAACGCTGCCCAGTATCGGGGCGAAACTTGCCCTTAGCGCAGTCAGTGTAATATGCAGACCCTGGTATGTGGCTTCCTGCCCCGCAGGAGCGAAGTGCATGCTGGAAATGTTCCAGGATATTCTTACACCCGCCATTCCCACGGCAAATATGGCGAAAGCGATATAGAAGAATGTTATGCCCATATCAGGCATCCAATTTCCGAAGGCCATCGAGAGCGGATAGAAAACAAGAAGCAGGCATACTATACCGGTAAAACGGAATGGATGAAGCTTCTCAAGTCGGACTCCCAATAATGGAGAAAGAAGGAGTATTCCCAGCTGCCCGATTACGCCTTTTGCCAGGGCATACTGTTCGTAGTCAAGACCAAGTTTCTCAGTCGCGAAGAAGGGTATTACCGGTAGAATCATAAGAAATGCAATACCATAGATAAAGAAGTATGTCTCGAACCATGCGAAATCTTTGTCATCCCTGAAAATATTCCACAGGCTTTTGAAAAAGTGACCAGATCCTCTGCCTGTCGATTTTTCAGCCACAGTTGATTCCATGCCCCTTGCCATCATAGATAAAAAGATTGCCTCTCCTGCTCCGAAAATGGCTTCGACCACGAATAGAATTCTGTAGTACTGGAAATCCATATCCAGCAGAGCGCCTGCAAGCATGGCAACTGGAAGGCTGAATAGAGTGAACACGCTTGTCCACCAGCCGAAAAGTCTTGCTCTGTTACTCCGGGAGTACCGTTTCTTCATAATGGTGTTCTGAGCGGGAAGGATGACGCTGTTGGATGCGAAGAATAGTAGGAGAAGCAGCAGCATGAGGTTAACATTCGAAGAGAAGAACATCAGCGCCACCGGAAGCCTGGAAAGAACTCCGAAAACAAGAACAGCTCTGTCGTACCTTCCCCTGCTGTCAAGCCAGTGATTTATAAGAACAGCAAGCAGGTTGCTCACAGGCCAGAGCATCGTAAGGGCCGTTATCTGCCAGTGGGACGCATTCAATCCGTTTACCGCGATGTATTCGTGGTTTATCACCACTCCCATGGATATGCCACCGAAGATGGCTGACAGCAGATGAATCCTGAATGATTTTCTTTCATCACCTCCCAGGGGACGGAAGAATCTCCTCTCGCCGCTGGCCGATTTAATCTGCATTTACTATCTCTCCGCCGGTACTAACTGACATCAGTCAACTCCAGTTTTTCACAAAGTCTTACAAGGTTTCATAAATGGGAAAGTTTGACTATCATACAGGTTCCGGACGAAAATCGCTAACAGGTTTCCAGACAACAACTGAGGAGATTTCATGTTAAGCAGGGATACAATAAATAAAAATATTTCCAGATGCCTTACGGATACATTCGGATTGAATCTTCCAAGTGGAAAACGGGGAAAGGTAAGAGACAGTTACGATCTTGGAGACAGAATTCTGCTTATTACAACGGACAGACAGAGTGCGTTCGACAGGGTGCTGGCTTCGGTTCCTTTTAAAGGACAGGTTCTTAATCAGGTAAGCGCGTTCTGGTTTGAAAACACCAGCGACATCGTTCCAAATCATGTAATTTCCATTCCCGACCCTAATGCCACTCTTGCAATTAAGTGCGATGTCTTCCCTGTTGAATTCATCGTGCGGGGTTACCTTACTGGAAGCACGAGCACATCCGCCTGGACCCTTTACAACGAAGGCAGTCGAAACATCTGCGGTAATAAGCTCCCGGATGGAATGGTTAAAAACCAGAAATTCCCCGAACCTATAATTACTCCCACTACTAAAAGTGAAGAGCACGATGAATCCATAACGCCTGAGGAAATTGTCAGTCAGGGGTTGATGACAGCGCAGGAATGGGACAGAACATCCGAGATAGCCATGAAGCTTTTCAAACGAGGGGTGGAAGTAGCCGCAGAAAACGGCCTGATACTCGTTGATACCAAGTACGAACTGGGCAAAGATGATAGTGGAAACATCATCCTGGTAGACGAGATCCACACCCCCGACTCATCGAGGTACTGGATAGCCGGCAGTTACGAAGAAAGACTCCAGAACGGTCAGGAACCTGAGAACATCGACAAGGAATTTTTAAGGCTCTGGTTCAGGGATAACTGCGATCCGTACAATGATGAAGTTCTGCCGGAAGCTCCGGATGATCTTGTTGTTGAGCTTTCATCAAGATACATAAAACTGTACGAAATGATTACTGGCAAGGAATTCGAACCGGCTACCGGTGATGATCCGCTGCAGAGACTAAGAGAGAACCTTAAAGGAATATAGGATTAGTGGGGTCAAATCAAAAAAGGGGTCAATCAAAAAAGGGGTCAAATCTTTACTCTTGACATTTTTAATGTCAAGAGTAAAGATTTGACCCCTTTTTTGACCCTTTTTACTTTTTCAGATT
>JAIORS010000210.1 GCA_021108005.1 Candidatus Aegiribacteria sp. | reverse complement strand
AACAATAGGAATCTTGATTTCAAACCGTTCCGGAATTTATCCGGAACAGTGTATTCATCCAAATAAAGCTTCCGATTAACCTCCGATTCTTGCCTAAATAGACAATACTTTCCGGATACACCCCAGTCAACAAGAAAAACAGAATTATGCTCGTGTAACTCCACATCCGGACGTACTCATCTATTTCAGGACAACTAATTTTCATAGAACCGATTGTTAGCTGTACGGTTAATACGCCCATGCACAACAGTAATATCGATCCGTCAGTTTCTGGAATTCTGTCATAAGAGATCCGGCATATTTCAGGATTTGCTGGCTGTTCGAATTTCGATGCTGCTCATGAATAAAAATGGAAGAAGATTTCGCATATTCAGATCTCTCCAGGTTTTTAATACATCAACATTTACTTGACAGAAACTATATCATAACTATACTCGCAAAATGAAAATATTAATCATTGGCGGTACAAAATTTCTTGGTCGCAGTCTTGTAGAAATTGCTCTTGCTAAAGGGCATGAGATAACGCTTTTTAATCGCGGTAAGACCAATCCTGATCTATTCCCTGAAGTAGAATGTTTAAAAGGTGACCGGGATAGTGATCTTAAACCTTTGCGAAGTCGGAAATGGGATGCTGTGGTCGATACGTGCGGTTACGTGCCGCGTATTGTGAAAAAATCCGCTGAACTGCTTGCGGAATCTATAGAGCACTATACCTATATTTCCAGTATCAGTGCATATGCGGATTTCAGAAAACCTGAGCTGGATGAAAGTTCTTTGCTTGCTACTATTGAGAATGAAACGGTAGAACAGGTAACAGACGAGACCTATGGTCCACTAAAAGCTCTCTGTGAAAAGGCGGTTGAACAAGCTATGCCTGGCAGAGTACTCGTACTTCGTCCCGGATTGATTGTTGGACCATACGATCAATCTGACCGGTTCACATATTGGCCTGTTCGAGTAAGATCGGGAGGAGAGGTGTTAGCTCCGTCTCCCTCATATGAACAGATCCAGTTTATTGATGTTCGTGATCTTGCAGAATTTATTCTGATTATGGTTGAGAAAAGGCAAACCGATGTATACAATTGCACTGGTCCGGACTATATGCTTACTATGAAACAGTTTTTGGGTGAATGTGATAATATATTTGGAAGTAAAACCAGCTTTACCTGGGTAAGTGAGAAGTTCATCATGAAGAATGGAATCAATCTGCCTCTGTGGATGTCAGAAGAAGGGAAAGGGATATATCAGATCAACTGCCGGAAAGCAATTGATGCAGGTTTAAGTTTCAGACCTTACACTGACACTATTCGCGATACATTTTCATGGCATCATGCTACACGTCCATCCGATTACAAATTATCGGCAGGATTAACGGCAGAGCGGGAACAGGAACTTCTGAAGCTCTGGAAGGAAACGAAGTAA
>JAIORS010000209.1 GCA_021108005.1 Candidatus Aegiribacteria sp. | reverse complement strand
TGCGGCTTCTCCACCAGTTTGCCAATCATATGGATTGGAAACTGGCTGTCCTCCATATTGATCATCATGCCAGACCAGAGAGTGGTGAAGATGCCGCTTTCGTAAAGGATTTAGCGGATGAAATGAACCTGAAATGTATCGCATCGGCAATCTCACCGCCTGAATCCGGATCTCCCGAAGGGTACTTCAGTGCCGAGCGAAACAGAATCTACTGTGAATATGCTTCTGAAAGTGTTCTTGTAACCACAGGGCATACTGCATCTGACAGGGCTGAAACACTGCTGATGAGATTGCTTGAGGGAGCAGGTCTCAGAGGCTTGGGAGGGATGGATTACGTCGGGACGGGTCCCGTTCGGAGACCGCTGCTTGATTTTACTCGCGGTGAACTTCGTGAGTACCTTGAAGTAATCGGTCAGAACTGGATTGAAGACCCGACGAATCAGGAAAATTCGTTTCTCAGAAATCGGATTCGGCATGAAGTGATTCCTGTTCTCGAATCGATATCGCCGGGAAGCACGAGTGCTATTGCCAGATCTTCAGCTAACCTTTCACAATGGAGGGATATCGCTGACAGCATTATTGACGATTCTCTTGACGAACTTCTTGATGGAGATTCATTCCGGAGAGAACAGTATCAGGTTTTACCAAGAGCGGTAAGGCTGGGAATTCTCTGGGCTGTTAGTGATCGTCCCAGGGGTGGAAAACTGGAGATTGAAAAAACCGACAGGTGGATTCTGGAAAAGAAGAACGGGTATCATATTCTTCCAGGAGGCATGAGGATTACTGCTGATAGGGACAGGATCCATATCCGAAAATCCATAAGAAGTACGGAAAGGAAAAGAATTGACGAGTAATGATTGGGAAGTACTGATTTCTTCAGATCACATTCAGGAAGGTATTCAAAAGCTTGGGGCTGAACTCACTAAAATATACACTGGCAAAAAGATAGTTGTCATTCCTCTTCTCAGGGGTGGTTTCATGTTCGCAGCCGATCTGGTGCGGTACATGGATGTTGATCTGCAGATCGAATTTCTTGGCGCGGCAAGCTACGGCGAACAGACGAAGTCTTCCGGAGAAGTCCGTCTTACCCTTGATACGACCCTGCCTCTCTCTGGTCGGGATGTCCTGCTTGTAGAGGATATTGTAGACACGGGACTTACGCTGGCGTATATTCAAAATCTGATTAAATCAAGAAATCCAACCTCCCTTCGTACGATTGTGCTGCTTGATAAAGAAATCAGACGGAAGGTTGATGTAGAGATTGACAGGTGCGTATTCAACATTCCTGACAGATTCGTGTTCGGATACGGACTGGATAGTCCGGGGGGTTTTGATCGAAATCTTCCCCATATTGTAGCACTTAAGGAATGAAAAACCAGGAGTTTTATGAATAATAAGGATGATAAACAACAGCCGGGCAGAATGCCTTTAAAGCCGATAACTTCAGGATGTTCGATTAAAACTCTTACTATGTGGCTGTTGATGGCTCTGATAGCGTTCACTGTATTTCAGCTTTTCGATACCGGCGTTGACAGTATCGAGATTCCCTATTCAGGTGATTCAGGTCTGATGGATTACATCAACCGGGACAAGGTGAAATCAGTCGTTATAGAAACAGGTGGATCAATAAACGGGGAATTCACTTTTCCCGTAATTAAGGACGGAGTTGAATACAGCAGCTTCACAAGCTTCATTCCTTTTGAGAACACAGGAGTACTTGATTCGCTGGCAGCTCATAATGTACTCGTAACCGCAAAACCGCCAAATGAACTGCTTGCTCAGATTCTGTCCTTCATTCCTTTCCTGCTTCTTATTGGTTTTTTCATCTATTTCATGAGAAAAGCTGGAGGAGGCAGTAAGGCCTTTTCGTTCGGCAAAAGCAGAGCAAAGCTGTTTTCCAGCGACAAGCCTCAGATTACCTTTGAAGATGTTGCCGGAGTGAATGAAGCAAAGGACGAACTGCTGGAAGTGATAGAATTCCTTAAAAAGCCTGAGAAGTTCCGCCGTCTGGGGGGGAAAGTTCCCAAGGGAGTGATTTTGATTGGAAGGCCTGGAACAGGTAAGACCCTCCTGGCAAAAGCGGTTGCGGGAGAAGCAAAAGTTCCGTTCTACTCCATGAGCGGCTCCGATTTTGTTGAGATGTTCGTTGGAGTAGGTGCAAGCAGGGTCAGAGATCTTTTCGTTCAGGGAAAATCCAAATCGCCATGCATTATTTTCATCGATGAAATCGATGCTGTTGGAAGACACAGAGGAGCCGGGCTCGGAGGGGGGCACGATGAAAGGGAACAAACTCTCAATGCCCTTCTTGTTGAGATGGACGGCTTCGAGGAAAATGCCGGAGTCATAGTTATGGCGGCCACCAACCGTCCCGATGTTCTTGACCCGGCACTTCTCAGACCGGGTAGATTTGACCGGCGGATTGTCGTGAGCATGCCTGATGTAAAGGGCCGGGAAGCCATACTGAAAGTGCACACACGTAAAATGCCGGTTAATGAGAAGGTTAGCCTTGAAAAGGTTGCAAGGAGTACTCCCGGTTTCAGTGGCGCCGACCTCGAAAGCCTTGCCAATGAAGCTGCTCTGAGGGCTGCAAGACGGGGTGCAAACAAAGTAGAGCAGGAGGATTTCGACTATGCGATTGACCGCATCATACTTGGACTGGAACGCAAGAGTATCGTCATCAGCCCCGATCAGAAGAAGTGTACCGCATACCATGAAAGCGGACATGCGGTAGTTGGCATATTTGTTCGTGAATCGGATCCAATACACAAAGTTACAATAGTTCCCAGGGGTATGGCTATGGGCCTGACCAGTTTCCTTCCTTCCGATGACAGATACACCTACACAAAAAGGAAGCTTGACAGTATGCTTGCCACACTGATGGGGGGCAGAGCTTCTGAAATTTGCTTCCTTGATACCCTGAGCACCGGTGCGGGGAATGACCTTGAAAAGGCAACCGAACTTGCGAGGAAGATGGTCTGTGAGTGGGGAATGAGCGATGAACTCGGACCCATCACGCACGGAGAATCGGGAGACACGATCTTCCTTGGAAGGGAATTCAACAAAACCAGGGACTACAGTGAACATACAGCCAGAACGATAGATTCGGAGATCAAGAGGATAGTTGAAGAAGCCTACAGCATAGCTCTTGAAATACTCAATGATAACCGGGACATTGTAGAAAGAATAGCTGAACAACTCCTGGAAAAGGAAACGATCTCCAGCAGAGAGATAAGTGTTTTATTCCAGGAAATCCGCCCTGATATGGATCCTATACCCTCTCTTCAGTCCATTTCGGAGATCAGAGAGACAGCTGATTCTGCAGAAGATGATTCTGAAAAAGAAGAGGAAGTTCATAAAAATGATGGATCTGAAGAAAATAGAGCAGGGAGTGAAGCTGATACTGGAGGGAGTGGGGGAGAACCCTGACAGAGAAGGTTTGAAAGAAACTCCATACCGTGTATCCAGATCAATGGCCGAACTGTGCCGGGGTATGAACCCTGAGGAAATAAAACCAGTCAAAACCATGTCCTGCAAAGGGCAGAACGAACTGATAATCGTTAAGGACATCAGTTTTTCTTCAATGTGTGAACATCATCTTCTTCCCTTTATAGGCAGATGTGATGTTGTCTATCTTCCGTCGAATGATAGAATTGCAGGTCTTGGATCAATCGTTGAAACTGTTGAAACGATGGCCGCAAGGCCTACAATTCAGGAGAGGCTTACAACCGAAATCGCGGATAGATTGATGAGCGAACTTTCCGCGAAGGGTGTCATGGTTGTCATGGAAGCGGAGCATATGTGTCTTGCTATTCGTGGCGTGAAGAAACGCGATTCAAGAATAGTCACATCGGCCATGCGTGGTTACCTTAAAAAGCTTGAAACGAGAAATGAGGCGCTTTCCCTTATTGGAAGGGCAATAAGAATTATCTGATGAAAATCAGGAAACTTCATATTTCCAGCGATAATCAGTGGCTTAGAGAACTGGAACTCATAGGAGCAGATCCTGCGATTTGGGACAGGCTTTCCGGAAAATGCGGAGTTTCAATATTTTCCACCTGTCGGTTACCCTCGACTGCGGCTAATATTCTTAAACAATGCATGCTTTCAGGCGGAGCGGATGCCATAGTATCCAGAGAGACGGTTTCCTGCAGAACGAAGGAGACCAGGGCATTGATCGTAGGAACATCGAAGCAAATAAAGAGGGGGTGCGAATCGCTTACCGGTCAGCCGTTTGGACTTCCGGAGCTTGCTATTGAGCTTAGAAGGGCACTGATCAGTTCTCCGGGATTGCCTGAGAAGATACCGGTTCGTGGTAAAATACTCGATTTCAGCAGAAGACCATTGATAATGGGTATTTTAAATGTTACTTCCGATTCTTTCAGCGATGGCGGAAACTATCTGGATGTTGAGGCGGCAGTTGAACATGCAAGGTTAATGATAAGCCAGGGCGCGGACATAATAGATATTGGAGCAGAGTCCACAAGGCCAGGCTCCCTGCCTGTGCCTTCATCTATTCAACTTGAACGGTTACTGCCCGTTTTCAAGAAACTATCGGCTGACTGTAAAGCGGTTATTTCAGTGGATACAGCAAGCGCGGAGGTTGCCGCAGCCGCCCTTTCGGCGGGAGCTGAAATGGTTAACGATGTGACAGCCATGTCCGATCCGGAAATGTCGGGAGTTGTCGCGAAGGCAGGTATCCCGATAGTTATGATGCATATGCAGGGAACACCAAATATCATGCAGGAAAATCCTGGATATAGTAATGTGGTGGAAGAAGTGTATGAATTCTTTGAAAAGCGAATTGACTCGGCATCCAAGTCGGGGATATCAAGAGAGCTAATTATCGTTGATCCGGGAATAGGTTTTGGTAAAAGGTTGGAGGACAATATTGAGCTTATATCCAGGCTTGCGGAATTCAAATGGCTGGGTTGCAGAGTTCTTCTTGGACATTCCCGAAAGAGTTTCCTCGGTACGCTGACCGGGATCGAAGATCCCTCAGAACGAGAAGCTGGTACGCACGCTGTAACTGCACTATCTTCGAACTGTGCCGATATCGTGAGAGTTCATGATGTTAAGGGAACGATGCAGGTTCTTCAGGTATCAAGGGAGTTTGGACAGAGAATATGATGATTCAGCCACTGGGACACTCCATAATCAGCGGTTTCTGGCTCGCCCAGCTGGCAAATATCGTGATAATCGCCGTTCTCGTTAGATTGTTGCTGAAATACCTCTGGAGAACTCCTGCAATGCCTGTAATCCTGATGTTCATGATCATCATTCTGTTCGCAAACATTCTTGGTGGACTGGGTTTTTTCACATTCAGTTATCTGCTTCAGCAACTGACCCCGATTCTGTTTATTGCAGTAGTAGTTATCTTCCACGAAGAAATCAAAGATCTGCTTGGCACAATGGGTCGCAATCTGAGACGATTCTATGGACATGCTGATATCATTGAGCGGAGCGAAATTGAATCTATTGTTGAATCCTGCGTTTTATTGAGGAAATTACGGCTTGGCGGACTTTTTGTAATGGAGAGGGAAGAATCTCTCGAGAACGTTTACGGTGATCCTGTCATGCTTGATAAACTCAGGATCAATCCTCCTGTCGTTGCTTCTCTGCTTCAACCACCTGGAGTTCTCCATGATGGTGCTATCATTATAAGTAACGGGCGAATAGTCGGAGCCAGGGCAATTCTCCCGCTTTCCCGCAAAACATTTTTTGGAAGATCCAGAGCGAACAGACCAAGGCCGGCCCTTGGAACCCGCCACAGGGCAGCCATAGGAATAACCGAAGTATCTGATGCTATAGCCGTTGTAGTGAGCGAGGAAAACGGCAATTTCAGTATTGCCCATGACGGGATACTCGAAGAAGCTATTGTATTGGATGAGTTCGGTAAAAGACTGGTAGAGCTTACTTCTGAAAGAGAAATCAAGTAACCGTGCTGGATAAGCTTAAACAGGAACTTGAAGATACTACACGGGTCATTATCAGTAAGTCCGCGCAGAACATGCCAGTAACCTTTCAGAATGCCCTGCATTCATGCGTTGAGCACAATTACTATCTTGAATTAAGTTTGCTTTCCTGTGCTTCATCAAGATGGTGCGGCTCGACCGATAATACTGGAATGCCTGTTGCAGTTACTGCTCTCATGCTTCGTGCCGGGATCACTGTTCATCTTGAAGTGAGTGATTTTGATGGGTTGTTTCATGGATTGCCGCAATTACTGGACGAAAGGGATGACACTCTTGCAATCCTGGCCGGTGACGGGCTAATTGCGCTGGCGGTAGAGTACATAGCCGGTAATGGCGGCAGGCATTCATCAAGATTGGTTGCTGAAGCCGTTAAAGCTGTTGGAGCAGGGGGAATGCTTGCAGGATTGTCACTGGAAGCTAATTGTGCTGATGGGGTTGAAACGAATGTTCCTGATGGACGGTCATTATCTGAAATGTATAGCGGTCAGCTTGCGAGATTCGCTTCCCATGGAGGAGCGCTTCTGGCGGGAGCATCGGATATGATGCTTGATGATGCGGCGCAGATAGGCGTACTCACGGGGCGAGCAAGGTTTTTATCCAGACAGGCAGAATTTGTAAAGGACAGGAATAAGAAAAGAAATCTTGTATTCCAGGCACGGATTTTAATGGAGCAAGCCGAAACAATCGTCGGCCACAAACCAAACGCAATATTATTCAACTCATTGATGTATTTATCTGACTTCATTTAGGGGACGTACCACACTTCTTCAACCAGCTAGTCCAGAAATTCTCCAATATTAAAATATATCTACTATGAAAGCTAATTTATATTGATATATTTCAATAACGATTTTTAACACTTGAAACATCCTAGAAATGTGAGTACACTATTAGTACTATGGGAAGATCAAGAAGGTTGGATTGGAAAAGCGCGGTACACCATGTAATGGCAAGGGGTATCGAGAAGAGTACCATATTCAAAGATGATAACGACAGAGCACGGTTTGTAGCAAGGATCGAGAAGTGTGTCGCTGAAACTGGAGTAGCAATATATGCATGGGCATTGATGCCCAACCATATACACCTGCTTATTAAAACAAAAAATATACCCCTTTCGAAATTCATGCAGAAACTTCTAACCGGTCATGCTAACTATTTTAACAAGAAATACAATCGAGTAGGACATCTTTTCCAGAATCGCTACAAATCGATTCTCGTCCAGGCTGAGGTATACCTTCTTAAACTAGTGCGCTACATTCATGTAAATCCACTTGAAGCATCGATAGTAAGTGATTATGAGACGCTTAAAAGGTACCCGTGGACAGGTCATCCAGGATTAGTTTATCCTGGTTACTATCCATGGCAGGAAACTCGCCAGGTACTGAATGCGTTTTCTTCTAATAAAATGAACAAAATTAGACAATACACGCAATTCATCGAAGAATCTGAAGAAATTATCTATCAGGACGGAAGATTCAATGACGGATCATTTCTCCTAGGTGCTAATGGGTTACTTAGTCTGGATGAATCAGAAGAAGAGGAAATCGGGGGATATTCTCAGTATAGAGTACTAGGAAATATTGACTATGCTCGAGAAATCTACGATAAAATCAGTCGCGTGAGGAAAGGTCAACTAAGAGATCGTGAATTCGAACATGATTCTGTTATTAAAATCCTTGAATACGCTGCAAACAAATGGAGAATTCCTAGAACTGCACTCACTTCAAAAGGGCGTTCAAAATCGGTGGCCGAAGCAAGAGAACTCGTCTGCTATATGTTTATAAATGTCATGGGTATGAGCCTTGTTGATTCCGGAAGAATACTGAATCTCAGCTGCCAGGGAGTACATGCTGCCGCCGAAAGATTTTTACCCGATTATGATTTTGATACAGAGATTAGGAGTATTCTAACGTAACCATAGTCGAACTCATCACTTCACTAAAGCAGTTTAATTTAATATGTAGTTATAAATGTACCCACAAGTTGAAGAAGTGTGGTACGTCCCCTAAAGGAGGTTGTAGGGGTCTACATCGATTTCAAGGCGGACACCCTTATGGGAGATACTATCGAATTGATTTCTTATTTCTCTTGAAATCCGGGCAAGGGTTTTTCTGCAAGGTGATTTCGCTATAGCGCTCCATCTCCATTTTTTGTTAATCCGTGGAAAAGCCGCCTCGAGAGGGTCTGATATGCAGGTTTTACCCCTTGCACAAGCTTTCGCCGCTTCCCGCACCCTGCTATTATCAAGGCCACTCCAGACGAATCGTACTATATACCCGTAAGGAGGATACCCGAAAGCTTTCCTGACCCTGCTTTCACTCCTCCAGAAACATGCGAAATCATGACTTGCTGCAGCTTTTATGATGCTGCTCGTCTTGTCACGAGTCTGGATTATTACCTCTCCAGGGATTTCCCCCCTGCCTGCCCTGCCTGCAACTTGCAGAATCAGCTGAAAAGTTCTTTCAGCAGCTCTGAAATCCGGGAAAGCCAGACCCATATCAGCTGAAATAATCCCAACGAGCGTTACAGCAGGAAAATCATGTCCCTTGGCGACCATCTGTGTGCCTAGAAGCACATCTCCCTCGCCTTTCGCGAATGCGCTCAGAATATTCCAATGCGCATCCTTGCCCCTTGTTGTGTCCGCATCCATCCTTATGACTCTTGTTTCAGGCAACAGTTTACTCAGGGATTCTTCGACCTTTTGTATTCCAGGTCCCATATGCGCAAATTCATTGAACCCGCATTCAGGGCATCTGACCATTGCGGCTTTCCAGTAATTGCAGTAATGACATCTGAGAACCTGTCCCTTTCGGTGGTATGTCAGTGTTACCCCGCAGTTGGGGCATTCCTCACGGTGCCCGCAGTTTCTGCACATCTGAGTTGGAGAAAACCCTCTTCGGTTTATAAGGACGATGCACTGTTCACCCTTTGCGGTTCTCCGTCCGATGCCGCTGAGCAGCTCATCGGAGAGAAGAGGATTACGCAGGTTTCCTTCATCAACAAGGATAGTTGAAGGCATTGGAATCCCATCGATTCTGCTGTCAAGTTCAAGAAGACTGTATCTCCCATTGACCGCGTTTCCGTACGATTCCATGGAAGGACTGGCGGAACCCAGAATAACAGGAATATCTTCCATTGTTCCCCGCATGACGGCAACATCTCTTGAATTGTACCTTGGTAGCTCGTTCTGTTTGTAGCTGCTGTCATGTTCTTCATCCACAACGATTACTCCAAGGTCGGGAAGTGGCGCGAAAACAGCACTTCTGGGACCAATTACGATTTTTCTTTCTCCGAGTTTCGCCAGGTTCCAGCTGTCAAGTCTTTCTCCGGCGGTCATTCCACTATGCAGCACTGTCACAAGCCCAGGAAATCTTCTTTCAAAACGAGAAACCGTCAGAGGAGTTAGGGAAATTTCCGGTACAAGTACAAGTGCTGTTCGATTTTTAGAAATCACTTCGGATATTGCCCTGAGGTAAACTTCCGTTTTTCCGCTTCCCGTAACACCATGGATGAGGAACACTCTCGCATGCCCCAGATTTCCTATAACCGCTTTCAAGCTGCACTCCTGAGCGTTTGAAAGTACAGGAATTTCTTTATCTTCTTCGATATCGGTTCTGATAAGAGATTCCCTGTATCTTCGACGGTAGGATTCTTTTATAAGCCCTTTCTTTCTGAGGCACTTCAGAGACGACGCAGATGCTCCTGTTGTTCTCAATAGTTGTCTGCGCGGGACTGGCTCTTCTGATGTTGCCAGGTGAAGAAGAATTTCAGCCTGGCGGGGAGATTTTGCTTTCAAAGCTTCAGCTCTTCTTACCAGCAAACCATCTTCGAGGAGAGGTTCTACAATTCTTTCCATGACAGCTTTAGGGCCTGAAACGGATTTCCACATTGTTCTGAGAACTCCCCTGTTCTCAAGATCCGCGAGTTCTTTTTCAAGTGGATAATCGTTGCTTAGGTTATCCTTCAGAAGTTTAACTGAAATGTTCCTGAAGGATGGAAGGAAACTGCTGAAGGGATGGGTTGGATCTATCTCTCCTGTAAGGGCCACCACTCTTTCAGCCCTTCCAGAGATTCCGGGGGGATGCGCGGCCGCCATCATCATTCCGGGAGGGGCCTGGTAGTAATCAGTTGCCCATCGCACTAATTTCAGGACAGACGGTGGAAGAAGCGGATTGGCATCAAGCCTGTCAAGAACTTTCTTTACTTCAAGCTCGTTATCCTGATCAGCAGTACTATCTCTCCAAACGTAACCTATAAGGCTGCCTGTCCCGAATGGTACCGCAACCCGGCATCCTTCCAGTTTTCCGCCTGCCAGTTTTGGTGGAAGAGAGTAGGTAAACGACTGCCATAGAGGTCTATTGAAGACAACTTCAATGAGAGTGCTTTCTTCTGGTGCTGTCACCGGGAAAGGGGATTTCCGGGAATTCTGCCGGCTCTGTTAAAAACCTGTTTTCTCGCCTCATTCACTTTCATTGGAAGCTGAGGTAATGTTGGAAATTCACCATCCAGATAAACCGTCCGGCCTGCTACCATCGTCAGTACGACTTTTTCGGGCCATATGAGTTCAAGGATGTATCTTCCCGGATCTTCTGCAAGAGCCAGCTCTTCCCACTCTTCGTCGGAAGGTTTGATAAGAGAGATATCCGCTGTAAAACCAGCCGCAAGTCTTCCTGTGCTTTTCCACCCAAGTGCCCGGGCAGCTGATTTTGTGATACAGTTGAGCCAGAATTCCGAACCTATAGCGGATGGCGATTTTTTAACCGAGGCAAGACCCATCGCAAGACGCAAATCTCCTGCCAGGTCAAGCCGGTTGTTACAGGGAGCACCGTCACTTGCAACAGTTATTCTTATCCCGGAGGAATCCATGGCAGGAATGTCTGCTATACCGCTTCCAAGCCTGAGATTGGTCCAGGGACAATGCACTGCTGTTGTTCCGGATTTCTGTAGTATTTCCATTTCTCCCTCCTGCAGATGTATGCAGTGGGCAAGCAAAGTATCCGGGCCGGTGAAACCCCGCCTTTCCAGAAAACGTATATTGCCACCGCTCTCACTAATGGCTGGATGTTGGATTTCATCCGGCGATTCGGAGGCATGTGTTGTTCTCTTGATGCCAGGGGGAACATCCTTAAGCCATTCCCAGACGCTGTCCGAACATGAAAGAGCGAATCTGGGTGCGTACGCATAAGCTACAAGACCGCCGCAGGAATCCCTGACCCTTCGTGTCTCCTCCTTCAACCATGACAGATCCTCTGTAATCCAGTCGGGCCCCAGGTCCATAAGGGCATTCCCGGCAAGAGCCCTCACCCCTGATCTCCTTAGAAGATCAATTGTCACTTCCGAATTTCTGAGTACACCCATATCAAGCAGCCCGGTACATCCCGAGGAGAACAACTCCCTCAGAGATCTGATTACAGATACAGCAAGTGTATCAGGCGTATGGGATGCCTCAAAGGGCCAGATTCTATTTTCAAGCCAGGGTAGAAGAGTTCTGCCTTCGGCCATACCTCGAAAAAGTGTTTGACCCAGGTGGATATGCGACTGTATCAGACCGGGCATCGCAATACAGTTCTTCCACCTTCCCGTGGCATTCCTCCTGGAGATGGAATCTATTGAACCGTTCTCCAGTTCGATTGAAAACCCGCCAGGGACAAACTTTCCGTTATCAATAATTCCGGCCACATCAAATATTTTTTCCATGTATGTATTATGTGTTATTCGTATACATTTTGAAAAGCTCCAGCCCGGGATTTGGCATACTTTAAGAGAATCTTATTAGATTCAGTAGATTAAGTGATGATTATGATAGCATTTCATTCAGGTATTACTACTGAAGGGGGTTCCTGTGAAGGCCTTCATTTTACTGTTTATCCCACTGATTTTTGTTGCTTCTGCAGCCGATTTTGAAACAAGGCAGCTTGATAACGGCTTAACGGTAATCGTCAGTCCTGATGATATATCACCGGTTGTAACAATCTGCATTGCGGTGAAGACGGGAGCAACATGCGAGACTCCCGAGACAAACGGACTGGCGCATTTTTACGAGCATATGTTCTTCAAGGGAAATGAAGCTCTACCCGATCAGACAACCTATAACCAGCGAATTGGACAACTTGGAATAATCCGGAACGGGACCACCGCAACCGAGAAGGTGCAGTATTTCATCACACTTGGAAGTGAGAATTTCCAGGAGGGGCTCGAGTTCATGTACGATGCCATAACCTCACCTCTTTTCGATATGGAGGAGATGGAGAGGGAACGTGAAGTCATTATGAACGAGTACAACAGAGGATTAACACATCCCTTTCACAATCTTACGCTTGCGAAAGAGGAAGTTATCTACGCTGCCGCCCCGTGGAGACAGAGTGCCATAGGAGTCCCTGAAGTTATCCAAGCCGCTGCGCCCCCCGCCATGCATGCTTTTCAGGACCAGTACTACACTCCTGATAATTCAGCTTTAATAATTGCCGGGGATGTTGAGTACGAAGATGCTTTCAGAATGGCCGAAGAGCAGTTCGCTGGCTGGGAGTACGGAGGCAGAAGCAACTATGACAATCTCCCGAGGCTCATCACTATAGAAAGGGATACGGTAATCTTTGTGGACAGTCCCTCAGGCGCGGGATACGTTTCGGTTATATACGAAGGACCTTCAATATCCACTGATCCGGGAGACAGCTACCCGGCAGATATATGGGGTTCGTACCTTGCGCTTATGAGCAAGGAATTCTACACTGACCTGGTTACAAACGGACCCTTCATCAATGTATATGCTTCTTACTATACGCAGCGCTATTCACCTTCGATAACTTTCGGTGGAATGGTGCCGCCGGACAGGGCTGAAGAGGCTCTGGATCTTCTCTTTGAAGAAATCCAGCAGCTTCAGTCTCCTGATTATTACGATGAAGATGGCATCGAACTGGCAAAGGAAGAGCTGCGTCGTCACAGGATTCTTGCGGAGGAGACATCCAGGGATGTAGCGGTGGAATCAATGCCTTTCTGGTGGGTCGTTGCAGGCAGCCTGGATTACTACGCTACTTACCAGGACAGTCTTGAAGTTGTTGACCTGGATGACATGAACGAATTCCTGGAAACCTGGATAGTGGACAAACCCCACGCCGCGTTTGTACTGATGCCTCTTGATGGAGAGGAGATCCGGTAATGAAGATTATCTGTCTAACTATTGTTGTTCTGTTTGTATCTCTGCATGCGTCAGTTCCGGCAGATATTGAGGAATTCACGCTTTCCAACGGTATTCCTGTCATCACCAGGACTATAGATAATAACGAGATAGAGGGGGTTTCCTTTTTCATCATAGGCGGATCAAGTGCCCTTACGGAAGAGACACAGGGACTTGAACGATTTTCTCTTGAGTGCGCCATGATGGGTTCGGAGGATTTTCCCGGGCCGCAATGGCGCGAACTGATGGACAGAACCCAGGCTGAATGGACAAGCAGCTTCAACTACGATTACAGCAGATATCACCTGAAATGTATAAGCGAAGACCTGCCGATTCTTCTTACAGCATTCGGCGACTGCCTGTTGAATCCGCAACTTGGTTCCCAGGCTTTCGAACAGGTTCGAGAAAGTACAATGCAGGATTTGCAGGAAAAGTACAGCGATCCTGATAGCTGGATATGGTTTGTAGCCAACGATGCATTCATGCCCGGTCACACATACAGGCGACTTCCCGACGGTACAGATGAGACCGTTTCCAGTTTCACCATCGAAGACGTTTCGAATATGCTTGATGAGAGAATCCGTTCGGGGAATCTTCTCATCACCCATGCCGGGCCCACGGAACCTGAAGAACTGCGCGATATACTGGAACAGGCCTTCGGAGAAATCCCAGCGGGTGGACAGGAGTTCCAGCAGGTTGAACACTTTACGGTCAATAGTGATACGATTGTTGTACAACATAGAGAGGTGCCAACCGCTTACGCTGTTGTTAAATTCAATGCCCCGCCCCAGGGTCACGAGGATCTTCAGACCTTCAACGCCGCGCTTACAGTAGTTAACGATATCCTCTGGCAGGTTCTGAGAACGGACAATGCGCTAACTTATGCTACATTCTCGGGAGCTACCAGCTACCAGGAAAACTGGGGTTATATGTACGTCAGTACCCCGCAGCCTGTGCTGGCCTGTTCGCTTATGGCCGAAGTTCTTGCTGAAGCAATCGAAAACCCTATAGATGAGGATGTCGTAAGAGGCACTATAGAAAAAAGCAGAACACTTGAGAATCTCAGTGCTGCCAGCAAAGATAATCAATGCTGGATGATGGGAAATTTCGAGATCTGTACGGGCGATTGGCGAAAAGCCTACACGGTATTTGACGATTTTTCGGAGCTGTCCGCCGAGGATCTCAGAGCTGTTCTTAGTAGATGGGTAGGATACGGTGCCTGGGGAATAATCGCTGACACAACAGATGTTCCAGCTGATCAGCTGCAGCCGTGGCCTTTAAAATAGGAGAATTACTATGAAATATTACTTTACGGCAATTGTTGTCCTTATCGTTGCATGCGGCACAACGCAGCATGTTTCTGAAGAGTATCTTCACTATACAGGTTCGATTCAGATTATGGCTGTCGGTACCCGTTCCGAGACAGTGGTTTTTGAAGATTTCGAAACAGGCGAGAGATACGCCATCGTAGGTGAACTGGCCCAGGAACTTGTATCACAGTACGGACTTCCGGTTGCCATTACTGCCGTTCCCGCTGAAGAGGGGTGGTCGGTTGACCCGGATCTTCAGAAGCTAAAATTAATCGAGTACATAATTATAGAATCGGAAGAAGACGCATACGAATAACTATTGCGGCCAGCGTAGTCTGATGCCCATCTGAATAATTCCAAGCGCTTCAGCTGAAGGGATACATTTGAAATCACCATCACAGAAAAAAGGTATCAGCAAGTCCAGTTTAAAGCTTCTTTTTAAACGGGTTCTAAATCATAGGAAAGCCATTGGACTTGGGCTTGTTACCCTAATAATAGTGGATGCAATGCAGCTGATTGTTCCACAGATTTTCGAAAAAGTCATCGACAGCCTCGCGAGCGGAATGGCAACCAATTCCCTTCTTTTGAAACTTGGACTTGCAATACTTGGACTCTACGTGATAATGGGTATCTTCAGGTTCTTCTGGAGATATCTTGTCATCGGCTCCAGCCATAGAATTGACAGGAACATAAGACAGGAACTTTACGACCATCTTCAGACACTGTCACCACAGTATTACGATCAGACCAAAGTGGGCGACATCATGGCCCACGCAACCAACGATATCAGTGCCGTGCGAATGGCTACCGGAATAGCAACCATTGCATCGTTCGATGCCATATTTCTTTCTCTATCCAGCATCACCATCATGCTCATAATGAACTGGAAGCTGACCCTTCTTACCATGATACCGCTACCCTTCATAGCCTTGATGATGCTTAAATTCGGTGCGTTGATTCACAAGCGATTCGAGTCTGTCCAGAAGGCTTTTTCCACCCTTACCGAAAAAGCACAGGAATCCCTTTCAGGCGTGAGGGTCATTAAGGCCTACGGAGATGAGAAGTCCGAGGACAGTTACTTCTCTGAAAAAGCGGAGAACTGTGTTCAGCAGAACGTAAAACTTGCCAGGATATGGGGAATGTTCCAACCGATGATCGGTGCCCTTGCCATGGCCAGCATGGCCATACTTCTTGGAGCAGGAGGTTCGATGGTTGTGAAAGGCATCATCTCGCTGGGTGAATTTGTCGCCTTTTCCAGTTACCTGATGATGCTGATATGGCCGATGATAGCAATAGGATGGGTGGTTAATCTGCTACAGAGGGGTGCTGCAAGTATGGACAGGCTCCAAAAAATATTTACAACTATACCTGATATCACAGATGGCGCGAAGGATATCAAGCCAGAATCTGCCATACTCGTGAAGAATCTTTCCTTTACCTATCCGGGCACCGAAATAGAGATCCTTACGGATATATCCTTCCAGTTGCCATCAGGGGGAACCCTTGGCATTGTCGGCCGCACCGGATCGGGAAAAACAACACTAGTAGAGTTGCTTATGAGATTGTACGATCCTCCCGAAGGTACTGTCTTTCTGGGGGGAGAGGACGTTCATGATATGAAGCTATCCAGTATAAGGGGAATGTTCGGTTACGTTCCTCAGGAGACTTTCCTTTTCGCCATGTCCGTAGCTGATAACATCGCCTTCGGGAACAGTGATATCTCTCGCGGTGGGATAGAAGAGTTATCCTCAGTTGTTGATATAGACACTGAGATTCAGGATTTCACCGAAGGTTACGATACGATGGTGGGAGAGAGAGGAGTTACTCTTTCGGGGGGTCAGAAGCAGAGGGTGGCGATTGCACGGGCACTGGCTGTCAAACCCAGGATACTCGTTCTTGATGATGCCCTTTCCAGCGTTGACACCGAGACTGAAGCCGCCATCCTCTCGCGGCTTAAAAAGGATATCAGTGATCTTACCAGTATTATCATCGCGCACAGGATAAGCACCATTCAGAATGCTGACAATATCATCGTAATTGATGACGGCGGAATAGTGGAGCATGGAACCCACAATGAACTTCTGAAACATGATGGTTTCTATGCTGAACTTTATAGAATGCAGCAGCTTGAGGAAGAGGCGAAGAAGGAAGAAAGGTTCGAAGGGGGTGAAGATTGATGCATGGCAGTCCATTCGTTGAAGATACGGCTGGAGGGAAACTTTACGATCGCGCGCTAATCAGAAGACTGCTCCACTATGTAAGACCCCATAGACGGCTGATTTTCCTTGCAATGTTCTTCATGATAGTCACTGCCTGCGTTGAACTACTCATTCCCTACATTACAAAACAGGGTATTGATAAGTACCTGGCAAAGCTCTACCAGATTTATTCGGCTCCCGAAGCAGTCTGTACCGAATTTGTCGAATTATCACAGGATACAACTGACTTTATTCTTGTTTCCGCAGACACACTGATTCTGGTCAGAAAAGCGGCGCTTGACGGAATGGACCCTGAAGAGCGGGTTGAAATGGATAGTAAGGGCACTCTTTCAAAGGAGACGTACTACCTATTTCCTGGAGACGATTACAACGATAAGACAGGTGAAGTAATAGACGGGCACTGGCTTGTGCCAGAGAGAGAACTTTCCAGTGTACCTCTTTCAGTGATAATCGATGTAAGAGGTGGCGATATCGCGGGTATAAGCAGGCTCGCATGGTTTCTGGGAATACTTATCGCAGTAAGCCTGGTAGCAGGATACGGCCATGTAATGACCCTGGTTATTGCCGGGCAGAGATCCATGTACGATGTCAGAACGGAGCTTTTCAGGCATATTCAGCAGCTGTCACTCAAATTCTATTCGCAGAATCCGATAGGAAGGCTTGTTACCAGGGTCACCAACGACATCGAAGCCCTTAACGAAATGTTCACCGCTGTTCTTGTTAACCTTGTAAAGGATGTTATTCTAATTGTCGGTACAGGCATAATCCTCTTTGTACTGAACTGGAAACTTGCCATGGTCTCTCTTGCCGTTACACCGGTTTTCATAATTGTTACTGTGGTTTTCCGAGTTAAGGCAAGAGGTGCCTACAGAGCCGTAAGGAAATACCTGGCCGGACTTAATTCAAGGCTGTCAGAAGATCTCAGCGGAATAAAGATCGTACAGGTTTTCCGTCAGGAAAAAAGGCGTCGGGAGGAATATCAGAAAACCAATAAAAATTATTTCAAGGCTAACATGAAGCAGCTTGTTATTTTCGGTATCTTCAGGCCTCTGATAGAAATAACAGCATCAGTAGGTATTGCTCTTGTACTAATTTACGGTGGAGGCAACGTTCTCAGCGGTGCTCTTACCATAGGTGCTCTGGTAGCTTTCATAAGCTACGTAAGGCAGATGTTTCAGCCGCTTGCTGACATAAGCCAGAAATACAACATAATGCAGAGCGCTATGGCCGCGGGAGAGAGAATATTCACAATTCTGGATACAGATCCTGAGATAGTCGATAAGCCCTCTGCCAGAGAAACACTTCTAAACGGTGCAATTGAATTTGATAATGTTACCTTCTCTTACGAGAAGGACAAAAAGATTCTCCGTAATGTCAGTTTCAAAGTTGAAGCCGGGAAGAGTGTTGCGCTTGTGGGACCCACAGGAGCAGGGAAGACCTCCATAATCAGCCTTCTCTGCAGATTCTACGATGTTGATTCCGGTAGAATACTACTGGATGGTATCGATATCCGGGATCTGCCCGTCGAGACATTGAGAAAAAGCATTTCCATCGTCTTGCAGGACGCTTTTATCTTCAGCAGGAGTATCGAGGACAACATACGTTTGGGTCAGGACCTTACGGGAGAAGAGGTTCGCGAAGCCGCGGACATGGTCCAGGCAACACCATTCATAGATAAACTGCCAGAGGGTTTTAATGCGGTTATGGCGGAAAGGGGCGCTACCCTTTCAACCGGACAGAAACAGCTGATCTGTTTCGCAAGGGCACTTGCCCACAACCCAAGGATCCTCGTTCTCGATGAAGCTACAAGTAACGTTGATCCCGCAACAGAACAGCTGATTCAGAACGCAATAGAGGTGCTTATGAAGAATCGCACCAGTATTGTCGTTGCCCACAGGCTAAGTACTATTCAGAAAGCGGATCAGATACTGGTCATAGATGATGGAAGAATCCTTGAAAGGGGCAATCATCAGGAACTCCTTGCCCGAAGAGGTATTTACTACAATCTCTACCTTCTTCAATATGCAGCAAACAATAACTCATGAGGGATTATATGGAATCTTTTCAGACAGTCCGGGGTTATATCAGGGGGTAACAATGAAATATATTAACCTCTGCAGCAGTTACTACAGTTAAAAATGAATGGATCAAATGAGAACCACCGGATTCCTGAAAACTACAAAAGCAATCATGTTGCTGTTACCGCTCATGATGACCAGCTGCAGGCCTTCACCTTCACGTATCAGTATTTACGATCGTTTTCGCGTGTCTTCTGATGACATTATCACGGATATAGTAACCGGTCTTCAGTGGAATGTCGGCCCGGACAGAGATTTCGACTGGTACGGTGCCGGGATATGGATAGAGAGCCTTGGCGGCAACTGGAGAATGCCCATAAGGGAAGAGCTTGAAGAACTCATCTATGCGGGCATTACTACTATGACCTGGGGGCCCTTTGAAAATACTGGATGGGTTGTTTGGTCCGTGGATTACGCGAACAGGGATATGTCCTGCCCGCTTTGTTTCATTCCCAACGATGTCTTTCTAGGCGTGCATCAGTCATGGCCGGCCGGTCATCGGGTATTTGCGGTGCTTTCTCCTCCGGGTTACGGGATAAACGCCCTACGTACATTCCGCAATTCGAACCTATACGGTTTTCTCTTGTATCGCCTATACTCAGGATAGTATCAAAACCAGCGTCCCTGAAACCATCAACAAGCTCATCAGCTGTTTCCGGATGGTCGGGATCTATAACCCCTTCAAGTTTGTTACTGAGAGAAGACATCGTTGGATTGACCGGTGTCAGTTTAATCATGAAACATTCGGGTGAGAATATTTTCGCTATCACTGCCGGATCCACCGGGTAACCTTTTACTGAAGCAAAATTCAGTGAAATCTTCCTGTCGCCGAAATTGAAGAATTCCTCACCCCACCTGCTCATTTCAGCGAAGCTCAATGTGCTGCAGGGAACCAGTTTTTTCCTTGAATCCTCCGAAGAAGAATGGATGGAGAACTGCATCTGGAATTTGCCTTCTGTGTATAGACTTTTCTTAATATCCAGCAGTTCTTCCAAAAAATTTTCACATCCTCTGGGAGCAACGGTTGATACACTCGGCAATAGGCCCGGAGCATCGTATACAAAGGGCAGTTCCTGTAGAACATCAAGAACGGCGGGATTGAATGCGGGGTCACCCATCCTGGCGAACTGAATCTTGAATTTCAAAACTGGTACTTTACCGTCATTGTATCTTCTTCGAACCATGTAATCTATCTGGCCGATTATTTCCCCGAACGACAGCTTGCCGGTATAGGATCTTCCGGCGTCGCATATGGGGCAGTTAACGGGGCAGCCTTTAAGTGTTGATACGATGAGAACCCATTTTTCATTCTGTGGTACGGCAGGTTGAACCGATTCCACGAATTCTATCAGCTCACCGTTTTTCAACTCGGCTATGTAAACCGTAGCTATATCGGATTCTCCCCGCTGTTCTGTGATTCTCACGTTTTTCCGCTCCCTGTTCTCACTAATTCATTTATGCAAATGGCTGCCTGAATGCCCTGGCCGGATGCTATTGCCGCCTGTCCCAGGCTGCCAAGTGAAGCATCTCCCGCAATGTACAATCCAGGTATAGATGTTCTAACGTTTCCCCTGTCATGAATGAAGTCATTCATTATCTGTGGTAACCGAGGTTCCCTGCCCACAGCTGCAAGCACGATATCCGTTTTTAGAATCATCTTTCTTCCTGATGATTCAGCCTCAAGATGGATAGTCCCATCCGAACGAGATGCAGATACGGGGACGGTATTATAAAGGATTTTAACGGCACAGCGTTCTTCGATCTCCTTCCGGAGATTGCCAGTAGCACGGAGCCTGGAGCTTCTGACAAGCACACTTACTGATGAACCTGAATCTGAAAGGCTCAGCGCGTAATCCAGAGCGGCCTCACCGCCACCTATAACAACCGTTCTTTTCGAAGGGTTATGCTTCAGTTCAAGAACGGATCGATGAATTGTTACAGCTCCGTTAACCCGTATACTGAACTCCTTCGGAACCGTTCCCACGGCAACTACCACCGAGCGAGATCGGATAAGTTCACCGATTCCGGATATCTCGAAGATATCTCCATTCTTAACGATAGAATCTGCGTGAAAACATCTGATTTTCAGATTATTCGCCGAAACGATGGAAACCAGTCTGCCCGCGAATTCCAGCCCTGCAAGAGGTTTTTCAAGTCCTGGGTAGTTCTCGATAAGCCTAGCCTCGCGAATGAGCCCCCCGGCTTTTCCAAGTGTATCGACCAGAACAACATCCAGACCCAGCCTTCCGCACTGAACTGCCGCAGCGCAGCCTGCAGGCCCGGCTCCAATTACTGCCGTATCGTAAAGAGTTATTGCTGATCACCCCGGCACACGGTATCGGTATCGGTGATAACGGCGAAGCCGCTAGCTAGGTTCATCAGGCTGCCGATGTGAAGCTCCTCCGAGCTTGTGGTCAGCGCGTCCGCCGGAATGTAAACTTCGTACCCCCTGACGAACGCTGACCTTGCAGTTGTCTCACAGCACATTTGAGTAAGTACTCCCGTAACAAGAACCTGCTCTATAGACCTGCTTTTCAGAAACTCATCCAGATCCGTATTGTAGAACGCGTCGTATGTATTCTTCCGCATTACATTCTCACCGGGGAGGGGGGACAATTCGGGGATGATCTCGGATTCCTTCTTTCCGCACCGTATGAAATCACTGAAAAACCTGCCCAGCATTCCCAGATTCTCAGGGCCCCTGTGGCAGTGCCGGGTGAAGATCACAGCTCCACCGATACTTCTCCAGTACTCAAGAAGCATGGCAATTCGGGGAATAATTGTTTCTGTAGAAGGTAGATACACCCTGCCCTCCGGACTGGCAAAGTAATGCAGCATATCCACCACCAGCAGGGCGCACTTTTTCGGTTTCAATGTGAGGTTTGGTTTCGGATGTGTGTATCTCTCTATCCTACCAAGCCATTCCGATAGTTTTTCATCAGTATTATCCGGCGTTAAAAACGGTTCAGTGTACATGACTGCTCAGAATCAGAATTCCTTGATCAGACCCAGCCCCACGCCAGGAGAGGCCCATACTTTCCCGCCCTCAATCTCGGCGGCAAGCATCCAGCCGGAATCTCCGCCGAGTTCGACCATCGTACCCATAGTGTAGCTTACAAGGCCGTCGGTTGATAAAACATGTATGTCATTGTTTTTGTAGTCAATAAAATCCGCAATACCTATACAGATGTAAGGTTCTATAGAACCGATCCTCCTGGATATATACAACTTGACTTCTCCTGGAAAATATCCCCATACGTCCAATCCCAGGGCAATATCGACAAGACTGTTCTCAGGTATCTGTATCTTGCCACCCCAGACTAGCATAAAGCCATTATCGTCATTTTCTTCTAAAACTGCGGCGACCCTCAGGTGAAGTCCTATTCCGAACCTTGCAGGGCCCGCCGGTAATCCCGTTTCAACAATTATTCCGGGCATACTGAAGGAATTGTCTTCGTTAGACTCCACGGTCGTGAAATAAGTAGCGCCTACTTTTAAAGGTACGACCCTGGCAGTCTCGAAAGTACCCATGCATCCTGAAAAGAACAGAAAAATTGAAGCAACTACAGTTATCGTAAACAGCCTGATTATCATTTACATTTGACCTTTCATCAATTCAATTACTAAAAAAATCCTGTGAAGCTGCAGAAGTATACAGTTAATTAGCCACAAATCAAAACAGGAAGACATTCACCATCAGCTTTACTGCTTGACATCATGCTGAAAACTAAATACACTATTATTAACACGCAGTTGAAAGGAGTGTATCAATGAGAAAGCTAATAATAATCCTGACATTTCTCAGCCTTCTTCTCATGTTTTCCTGTATAGATTCTGCAGTCAGTATGACGGACCCCGAAGACGGCAGCACATTCTCAACCGGGTACGATAACCCCAAAGATGAAGCACAGTGTCATGACAACATGAAACTCTTAGGTACAGGCATAAGTATGTTCTACGGCATGAACAACAGATACCCCGACAATCTCAGCGAGCTTGTGGTAGTTGATCCTAAACTCTGCAACCTTACCTGTCCTTCGTGCAACCTGCCGTACCTGTACGATCTCAGCAGCACAGGCGAAGTGTACACGGTTACATGTCCTCTTCCTGTTAGGCCAAATCATGGCTTTGTGGAAAATGGCCATTGCAGCTGGCCTCCGGATCCTCAAGACTGGCCGGGAATATGTCATAGCAATATGAGAACACTCGCGACCTGCTGTTCGATGTTCTATGGAATTAACAATCGTTACCCGGAAGAACTGAGTGAATTTGGTACATCCGGGATTTACAAGTACTGGGATGACCCATGCCCTGCCTGCGGGGAATTGTACATATATGAAACAAATCCTGTCGGAGATACTTATTCGATTTACTGCCCCATGCCCGTTGACCCGAATCATGGCTATGTAATCGATGGTGTATGTTACTGGCCTCCAGATACATCAGGAAATCAGGAAGCATGCCGAAACAACATGAGATGCCTCGCAACAGGATGTTCGATATTCTACGGATCGTACAACCGTTACCCGAATGAACTTAGTGAACTGGGAACATCCGGCATAATGGAGAACTGGGATCAAAGGTGTCCTGCCTGCGGGGAGTTATACCATTACAGCGCGGATTCCGTTACTTCAACCTATTTGATTAGATGTCCCCTGCCCTGGGATCCGAATCACGGAAGCATAGAAGACGGCATGACAAGCTGGACTGAGTAGGAAGGAAAACCTCCCTGCGCTGATGCTATCGGGCCTGATATCAAAACATTAAACAGATTTACTGTCTCATTCCACGGTACCGTGCTCTGTATTAATTAATTAATTCAATGAAAGTAAGTTCATTAATATTATCATTTTCAACAGTTGTAGCAGTCAGAAGAATCAGAAAATCGCAAACTCCTCAAACTTATTACACTCTATGTATGAGAAATAAACTGACAAAATGTTTACATGTTAGGCCCGGCACCGGAGCGCG
>JAIORS010000208.1 GCA_021108005.1 Candidatus Aegiribacteria sp. | reverse complement strand
GGTATTATTCCACTGGGGGCCATGCATCCTGAACATCCGGACCCGGAAGCGGAGACCTGTGGATGCGGCAATCTGGAATATAAGGAATAAAACTTTGCAGTCAACGACTCCAGACGACGCTAACGCTTTGTCCAGGGCATCAACTGGATCGGAGGTTGGGTTATGAGGTATGTGTAGACAGAGATAGAGTGAGTATGTGTTTTTTAATGCTGATCACAGATTTCTTGTAACCGTTTCCAACATATTAAGGTCAATAAGCGTGACATCTTTGTCGATGATGTTATCATCAAATCCACTCTTGCTGATTATCATGTAATGCTCGCGCCTTCCAGTTCCCCACTTTACTTTTTTCGCCTTTTCCTGAAGTTCAAGTAACGTTTTCACTCCAACTTTTCTAGTTGTGTATTTTATCTCACCGAATAGAATATCTCCGGTTTCTTCATTGAAAGCAACGATGTCAATCTCAGTACCTTTATCCCACCAGCTTCCGATTCTTGTAAATTGTATGGGGTCTAAGTCTCTATTTTCTTTAAGGTGCTCGATCATGACCTGTTCGAATGTCTGACCTGAATATCTCTGGAAATCCGTTTTGATGACATTTAATACATAATCAATCTCTCCCATTTCGATATGCTCAATATACGGGAAAATGAACCTGAAATAGAATCTGAAATAATTATCTTTTATTCGATAGATGCCTTTACGGGATTTGAAGCTCTCTGTTATAGGAACCTGGCGCTCGATAATATCAAGATCCTGAAGTGTTGAGAGATATTTTCCAACTACGTCCTTTGTGATACCTGTATCATTCATTATTCTCCCGGTAGTGGTATTCCCAAATGCTATTGAGCGTATGATGGAAAAATAATATCTTGGTTCCCTTAGTTCTTCTCTGAGGATGAATTCTGCATCCTTGTGCAGGAATTGTTCTTTTTTTAACATTTTGTCTCTTATAGTTTCGAAAATATCATTTTCATATTCTAATATATACGCTGGTGTCCCGCCGAACACTGCGTATATTGCAAGTAGTTCTTTAAACCCGGCAGATGGAATAAAATCTTTCAGTCCTGAAAAACTAAGAGGTTGAAGTTTGAATTGTTTTGTTCGTCTCCCGTAAAGGGGGGAAGAATAGTTGAAGAAATGTCTTTCCATCATTCCTATTGATGACCCACAGATGAATAGCTTGATGTCAGTATTTTTCAGTTGGTTATCCCAGTAATCTTGCATTATAGATGGCAAAGCAGGCTCAGACGATACCATATATGGAAACTCATCAAAAATTATAACTATACCTTTTTTCCCGGAAAAATAATGAAATGCTTCGTCAAAATCTCTAAATGGGAACTTTGCAAGCCGCTTATCATCAAACTTTTCCGCAACAATTTTAGATAGCCTTAGTACCATATCTTTCGGAGATTCAAATCTTCCCAGAAAATATACTGCATTTTTGTTGTCAATGAGCATTTGTTTCAGAAGTTCGGTCTTCCCTACCCTGCGCCTGCCGTAGAGTATGAAAAGTTCAGCTCTGTCGCTGTTAAGTGTGTTTTTTAGGATTTCAAGCTCCTCTTTCCTGTTTACAAACATATTAAATATCACGTGTACTATTGAGTAAGTTACTTTATTATACTCCAGATATTTAATCCTTGGGTTTTCTTGTAGTACATAATCCATGGGATTATTTACTCGAAAAAATTCGACCAGAGGGAAGATTTTGGTCTGCATTAGAAAGTAAGTTACTTTACAATACATCAGATAATAGTACTCACTTCAAATTCAAGGGTAATTGATAATATCTTGGAATAAAAAACCTGCTGTAGGACATGATTTCAATAATCTGAATGTACAGTTTACCTTGATTTTTGAAGTGGATATGCATATCCATCTTTTGGTTAATAAAATTTCCAACTTTATTATTCATGATAAGTCACTGTCAATTAGTAATTGTAAGTCTAACCATACATATTTGACTTCAAATCCCACTCAATAAAACCTCATGACCATACAATCAACCCGACCTCTGCCATCAATACTCGCGATCCAAAAGTCACGGTATACCCTGTACGAAATGTAACGAGGCCTGCATATAGTGTTTTCAGGTATATTTCATATTAAATCTATACATATTATGAACTGAAATCCCTTCCATAGGAGATTTCATTCACATTTAACAATATGTGATTTGTCTTATTAATTATTCGATATT
>JAIORS010000207.1 GCA_021108005.1 Candidatus Aegiribacteria sp. | reverse complement strand
CATCCTTTTTAGTTACAGAAAATAATAATGATGTCTTGCGGATTGTTTTTAAGGGGCACAAAAAGAGCACTGAACAACTGAATGAACCTGCCACAAACGCTTGAGAGCAGGCTTCACTGATGCTTGTGCAGGTTATTCAGAGCGTTCACAAGTAGATCAATCCGAAACAACCGGTCAATGAAAAGGACATTGCATTATGGCCAAATTTCACCGCGTCATCATACTTGCCGTTTCCCTAATGCTTTCTTTGTCGTGTGGCGATAATCCCGATGCCGAACTATCCAGAGGAGCTGGAAGCATAAGAGATTCTCTTCAGATTATGATTGTTGTGCCAGCAGCTGGAGATCTTGAATACGGTATTGCCGATGTTTCCGATATCGCGTTGATGGATAGTGGAGACTACGCAATACTTGACTATATAGCCTGTTGCATACACGTTCTCGATTCTGAAGGTGGTGTTCAATATCAGATTGGAGGTAGAGGATCAGGTCCCGGTGAGTTCAGAGCCCCATATCCATTTGCATACTTAGCTACGGGAGACTTCGTTGTTCGCGACATGATGATGGAAAACTGGCAGATTCTTGGTAGCGATGGCTCATCTGTAGAGTACTACACAGGTAGCTTTTTTAATACGATCATAGAAATCCAGCCTGGGAAAGATTCAACAATTGTAGTTAAGCAAATTAACATTGAAATAACCCAGGATGCTCCTATTGCTACTGTTCAACTTGTGGCAATTAACGCATATACCGGAGTCCTTGAAACAATCTATTTTGAACACTCAGAACAGATGAGCTCATCGCAAACAGATTATGCTGATTATTACCCTCTGTATGCAGTTGACAGATATGGTAATGTTGCAACTGCCATATTGAATCAAGACTCTCCTGAAGTTGAGTTCTACAACTCATCTGGCGAGTATTCACATACAATTCAGCTTGATATGGTATTTGAGAGAACCAAGGTTGATTCAACCTATAAAATCAGTGGTTTGCCGGTATCGATGCCTGTGAGTTTCGGTGACGATACTCGAACATTTACTGTCGAAGTTCCTGAGAAAGAGCCAATCATAAGTGGAATTGCATTCGGTCCTGATAACAATCTCTGGGCTCGGGTTTTCTGGTCACTACAATCCGAACGCTGGAATGTTTTCAAACCTGATGGTGAATTTGTGAGATCTATTCTTCTGGATTTATCCAGCAATCAAAACCTTTCACATCCTTCTTTGAGGGTTTCGAGAAATGGGATTTGCGGAAGAGCTATGTGGGACACTGGTGAAAAAGCTCTTGTTATCTTTGAAAGTGAGTAATACCAGTTGATAGCTGTAAACAAATTGTGAACAACTGCATGAACCAGAAACAGATGCGAGGTGATTTACTGATAAATTTCTGTTCAGGTTATGCAGAGCGTTAGGCACACCGAGAGGACAGTATGACGAGAGATGCGATAATCGAAGCGATTCGATCGCTCGCAGCTGAGATGGGAAGGGTTCCTGGCCAACGAGCGTTTATGAGCGCTACTGGAGTTAAGCGTTCTGAACTGTGGCGAGCTGGATTCTCGAAGTACTCCGAAGCCGTGAAGGCGGCAGATCTAGAGCCCAACAGTTTAAATGCTGCCTATGATAGGTCTGATTTGTTGCACAGATTAGCTGTATTAACGCGAAATCTTGGGAAGTTCCCAACCAAGGGGAACATCATGGTGGCAAGAGCAGAAGACAATACGTTCCCAAGCTATGATGCATATTTCCACCTTGGGAGAAACGCGTACAAGAACGTTCCTGGTATACTTTTAGAATTCTGCAAGCAACACAACGAGTTTGCCGATATCATCCCAATGGTTGAACCGCGAGTGTCGATCCCGACAGAAATCGAAGAGCGTTATACCGATCCCTCAAAGCGCGTTACCGGATACGTCTATTTGGCTAAATACGGCACAGATTATAAGATCGGACGATCTAATGACGTGGCTAGAAGGCGTCGAGAAATTTCCCTTCTACTGCCACGGGAATTGGAACATATTCACACAATCGAAACGGATGATCCAGAGGGAATTGAGCGGTATTGGCACAGGCGTTTTGAGGATCGAAGAGTCCGCGGGGAGTGGTTTTGTCTTACACGGCAGGATGTTGCGGCATTCAAACGTCGCAAGTACCAATAATGAATAGATGCCTAACAAATGCATCAACCAGCCACAAATGCAAAGTATTGAGCCGTAGTAATATCTGTGCTGGTTATGCAAGCGTTGACGAGATAAAAACGGCACCGGCTTGAGCACAAAAGAACAAACGGAAAACGGGCCCATAGAACAAAATAAAGCCGCCGCCGTAAAAATAGAATAGCACTCGGAAAAAAACGTACCAGAAAAAGACCGGTAAGTACTATTCGTAGAAAACGTTATGATTACATGTAGGAAATAGTTCCGCCAACAAATGCATGAACCAGCCACAAATGCAAAGCTATGACCCAGAGTAATATCTGTGCTGGTTATGCAAACGTTGACGAGATAAAAACGGCGCCGGCTTGAGCACAAAAGAACAAACGGAAAACGGGCTCATAGAAC
>JAIORS010000206.1 GCA_021108005.1 Candidatus Aegiribacteria sp. | reverse complement strand
GGTTTTCACCCAGAGTATACCACCCCATCTTCTCAGTTGTTTTCCGTTTCCTGATTCTCTTTCCTTCGATCCAATTGTCTGTAGCTTTCTCCTTTCATTTCGATGTAATGAGAGTGATGCGTAAGACGATCCAGAGCAGCAGAGGCCATCAGCGGTGAGCCAAAGACTTCATCCCATTCTGAAGGTGCTCTGTTGCTTGTAACTATGATGGATTTTCTTTCATATCTCTCTCTGATAATCTCATAAAGATCTTCAGCGTTCTGTGATGTGAGCGGAACAAGTCCGAAGTCATCCAGGATCAACAGATCTATGTTCTCTAGTTCTCTTATCCTTTTCGGGTATCGTCCGTCTGCACGGCAGCCGTTCAGATGTGAGAGCAGCTTGTGAGTGGGACGGAAGAGTACTTTTCTGCCCTGCTTTACAGCCTCGTGAGCAAGTGCCTGGGCAATATGTGATTTGCCGGTTCCCGTGGGACCGACAAGAAGAACGTTTTCTCCACGGTCTATAAAGCTGCATAAGGCAAGGTTTTCAATCTTGCCACGAGGAACTGAAGGAGATGTTCTGAAGTCGAAGCTTGCAAGATGTTTTGCGGTATCTATCCTGGCCCTGTAGATATTTTTCCTGTAACGCTTCTGACTGCGACGTTCCAGCTCATCATCAAGAAGAAGCACAAGGAACTCCAGATGATTGAGATCTTTCTCTGAAGCCTGGCTGCACCTCTGTTCAAGTGTATCTGCCATGCCACCGAGCCTGAGCTGTTTCAGCTTAGGCAGAAGAGGGTGCATCTGCATCATTCCACCACCTCCGTGAAGAAGTCAGAAGCCCTTCGGATATATTCGTAACTGGATCGAGTGACCGGAAGACGATCTATCTTCTCCGGTGGTTCTAAATCTGCTCCCTGCTTCAGAACCTGCTTTATCCGGACATAGCGTATATCATCGTAATGAAGAACGCGTTTGCACGCTGCATCTACACGATCCTTCCCATACTCCTTGCGGAGAAGAACGAGGTTGCGGACACTGGATAACCTGTCCTGAACTTTATCCGATAAAAGCTGCCTTACTATTTTCAAACAGCTATCACCAATTTGTTCAGCCTCATGCAGGCAACGATCCGGAGTATATGTGAACCAGATCCGCTTGCCATGAGGATAATGTTCTTCCCTGGTGATCGTTTCTCCTTTGCCATAGCAGCGCTCATGTGTTGTCAGGAGCTCCGTTCCGTTGTATATCCGTACCAGCTTCAAGTCAGCGTAAACTTCAAGCTGTTGACCTACATACTGGTAGGGTGCGGAGTAGTAGTTCTGCTCGAACTCGAGGTGGCAGTCTCGAGACAACTTGAGTCTTTTTGCTACAAGAAGCTCGTACGAATGAGCGGGAAGTTTTTCAAGGGCTTCCCGCTCTTCCTCTTCGAAGAGTATCATGGGCTGCTCTTTGGTTGTTCCGTGTATCCTGGTTCCAGCCTCTTCTCTGCACCATCTTCGAACAGATCCATTCAGTTCAGCAAGCGCTGTACGCTCACTGCCATCACAGTAAGCTTTTTTAACGTACTTTACACCACTTTCAACTTTACCCTTGTGCTGCGGGGTATATGGGTTGGTGGGGCTAATCCTGAAGCCGTAATGACGGGCACAGCAGCGATAGGGTTCACTCAGTACCGGATCCGTGAATGATGCCTTAATTACCGCCGCCTTGAGATTGTCCGGTACCATCGTACCAGGTACCCCTCCGAAGAAGTTGAAGGCGTTTACATGGCATCTAATAAAGGTTGCCATCTTCTGATCTTCTACAAATTCAACATACATGTGTCGGGAGTAGCAGAGGGTCATGACAAACGCATAAAGAGGTTTGCGATTATTACCCTCGAAGTTCCTGGTTACAGTGCCGAAGTCTACCTGGGCCATCTGTCCAGGAGATGTCGTTACACGGCACGTAACCCGGGAAGCAGGAGGATTGATCTTATTGCAAAACCGGTATACTGAGGAATAACTGCCATTGTATCCAAAGTTCTCGCGCAGAAGAACAAAGATCCGCTTCATTGTGTAGTTCCGGCGCAGCATCCGTTCTACCTCAACTCGATGTGGTTCTACTGAACTGATATTCTGAGGTAGAGAACTTATTAGATCCTTCTTCGTTAAATAATCTCCCAGCTCCTCCCGAGTGGGAAGACTTGATAATTCATCAAGCCAGCCATTCGCCAGGGCAATATCACGGTAGCTGACAACAGTCTTCCTCGATATGCCAGTATCACGAGTGATGCTTCGCACCGACTGCTTCTGACGCAATCGATGCAATACATCAAGTATGTGATTCATGTGTTTCCTCCTCATTCAGACTCCTCTCTTTAAAAGTGAAGTCTGAAAGATAGAGAAGATGATTCTTAGTGGTACCCTTTGGCCGAAAACTCCTGGTACACTTCAGGTGAAAACGAGTGGGGTACTCTTGCCGCAACTAGGTGGGGGAATATGGGGCGGAAACTGACA
>JAIORS010000205.1 GCA_021108005.1 Candidatus Aegiribacteria sp. | reverse complement strand
GGATGACATTTTTGTTGTAGCTACTGTATTCATTTCTTCATTCCAATCATGCATAGGCCTAGCATCTTACTGGTAAGATTATGCGAGTTCAGGCCTGGCATTTCAATATTTCGAAGAGTGAACATTTGCATAACCAGCACAGGAATAACCATGGTAGGTTTCTGTGCGCCTGTGGCTGTTTCATGCTTTTGTTAGCTTTTTATCTTCTTGCGTTCCTCAAGCAAGTGTTTGCGTAATTCACGCTCAACACGCATTACATAAAGAATGTAGATCTTCTTTTTTTCCTGTCGGTAGAATATGCGGCAGGGACCAACAATTTTTTCTCTATATTGTGTGCCCTTGAGTTCTGGGGGGCGTCTGCCTGATTCGGAGAATTTTTCTAATGTTTCTACGGCGCGAAAAATAGTCTTAATAAGTCGCTTTGAAGCATCCAAGTTATCCAATGCGATATATTCAGCAATATCGTTCAAATCATGAAGGGCAGGTTCCGTCCAGATCAATCCAACCATTTTTTCATGGCTCTTTTTGCTTCGGTCTTGGACAATGTATGATTCTCTAATATTGCTCTCTCGCCCCGCGAAATGCCTTCCAAAATTTGCATTCGTTCTTGCATCATTTCAAAATCATCTGCATCGATTAAATATGCTGATGGCTTTCCATGTTCGGTTATCAATATGGGTTCTCGAGTTTCGTGCAAATCGGCCAGGATTTTCGTGGCTTCTCTTTTTAACTTCGTGACAATTTCGGTTTTCATAATAATGATACTATAGTGTCACTTCAGAAAAGTCAAGTATCTTCTTTTCAAGCAAACGCCCTGAATAACATGCACAAGTATCAGCCAAGCCCTTACCAATCGTTTGTGGCAGTGTCCAGCGACAATATGTTCTTCCTGTCGGCCGGGAATATTAATTTTCGTTCTTCAGTGGCAGGTTCATTCAGTGGTTAGAGTCTCTATTATCTTCGTTGCGATAAGCTCTAAAGGAAAGGTGTTCCTCAAGAATTCTGTAAGACCTTTTCAAAGAATCACGCAATCCGTTCACTATTTCTTCTGGAATGGCCTTGCCATTCTTAACTAATTTCCGGAAATGAAGAATCTCACACTCAAATCCCCTCAGAAAAGAGGCGATCTCGGATTCCTGATTCAAAAATTCATCACGGATTTCAATTGCTGTACGAAGATCCAAAACAATGGGCTTTATCACTGAGTAGATAATCTGCATTGATTCACCGTTTGTGAAATCCAGGTCTACTGTTTCGGAGAAATAGAACTCCAGAGCATCGTTACTTCCTTTGAATACATCTTGCAGTAGCAGTGAATCAGGTTCTTGGGGTGTGCAAGGAGACAGTACACCGATAAGGGGTACAAATCCCTCTTCGCCGGATGCCGCAATCACTAATTCCTCTTCTATGAACTCCAGAGCAACAATTTCTTCAACATCAGCGTAGTTATAGTCTGTTGCTCGATCCAGTCGACAATCTGGATCAAGTCCTTTGAAACAAGATTCTCTGAGTTCAGTCATTACAATGGCATGTCTGCCTGGCAGATTGTCCGGCCGTTTAAGATTCGTAATTATGGCATCTCCATTGCTCAATGTTTCTCTTGCCAGGGCAATGTACTCAGCGATTGTCGGAGTTCTCCTGCTGTTTAAATGAAAGCCAAATCTTTCTAGCACAAGATTAACTGTTCTGTCCGCCTGTACAAGCATACCCGCAGAAAGCCTTTTTTCTTTTGGATAGAACCGTAGTTGATATGGAATATGAGATGCTCCAACAAGATCTAGAGCACTTGTTTCAACTCCGTGTGTGGCGAGAAGCATTGAGAAACAATCCCAAGCACAGGAGTTGTTGTATTTCTGTTGTTTCCAGATTTCAGCTCGATTTTTCGGTTTCATTATTCCTTAGCTCTAACGCTTGGCATAACTTGCACAGTTATGACAGTAACCAGTTGCTACACAGGCGACTGTGACAAGTTAATGCCATTGTTAAACGCTTAATTTTCCAACAAAATATCTAGCATCCCATTATGATTAGCCATAAAATTCTTTGTTACAGCAAAGTTCTCTGTTTCTGTATACTCCACAACTTCCATTCCCGCACCGGATAATTGATAAATTATTGAGTTCGGATAAGCCATTATGATTGGGGAATGAGTAGCAATGATAAACTGCGACTCCTTCTTCACAAGATCATGTATTCGCGATAATACAGCCATCTGTCTGCTGGGAGATAAGGCGGCTTCCGGTTCATCCATAATATATAGACCATTGCCGCTTAAACGCTCAGTCAAAAGAGATAAGAACGATTCACCGTGCGACTGTTCGTGTAGAGATCGGTTACCGTATGAATCGGCAATAGGTTTGCCTAGACCACTGGACTCTTGATCCATCATTTCAATATCAGTGGCAACATTGAAAAAGCTCTCAGCTCGAAGGAAGTAGCCGTCTTTGGGGTGCTTAACTCCTTTGATAAGACGGATATACTCGTGGAGTGTGGAATGTGATGGACGCGTGCCAAAATGGAAGTTCTTTGATCCACCTTCAGGATTAAATCCCCATGCAACAGCAATAGCCTCTAGCAGAGTAGATTTTCCTGTGCCGTTTTCTCCAACAATGAAAGTAACTGCTGGATGCAATTCAAGCTTATAGAGATGTTTTACAGCATTAAGACAGAAGGGATACTCGTCTAAGGAGGGGACTTTTTCTCTTCTAAGTTCAATTTGAGAAATATACTGTTTTGATATCATTCATTCCCGTCTAATGCTATGCATAACCAGCATAGTGATTTAAATGCCAGTTACATAGCCACTATGACTGATTCATGCATTTGTGTGTATTTTCACCCAATCTGTAAATTCAGCACGATCCATTTTTCCTGCGGCAAGATCAAGCATGACTCGCTCCTGCTCATTTACAGCGCAGTCAAAGTCCGCTCCGTTAAGAATAAGGAATGTTTCCATGGCGGCATGTCCAACACGTTTGTTGCCATCGAGAAACGGATGGTTCATTACTAATGAGAAACAGATAGCAGCAGCCTTGGAAATTAAGTCTGGATATAGATCCTGTTGATCAAACGTGACATAGGGCTGATTGATAGCAGATTCCAAAGCACCCAAATCTCGAATTCCTGTTGGGCCTCCATAGGAGGATATGAGCCTTTCATGAAGCTCAAGTACTTCTGATATTGAAAGATAACGCATCAGGAGAGTCGGTGATAGAGTTCCTTGTTCTTTGACAATACGCGAAGAGCCGCTTCTTCGAAATCGTTGTCGGGTTGACTAATGATATCTTCAACAGATGCTGCCAGAAACTGCTCTGGGTCTAGACCATATCGTTTTGCTTTCTCACGCAATACCTGAGCCTTATTGTCTTCTATTTGAATAGTGATTTTCATCATCAATCTCACCTCCTATAGATATCATAGTACAACTGCATTGTATGTTCAACTGATTTGATCACACAACGCTTTGCATAACCAGCACAGAACTTACTGCGTCAGATCACTCAGCCCTGTGGCTGGTTCATGTATTTGTTGAACTAAGCGCTGCGGCGCAGCGCAGATTACCAATCATATAAATTCCTTC